>VXNE01000591.1:1398-2727 GCA_009840715.1 Gammaproteobacteria bacterium | reverse complement strand
GGATCGGTTTTGGGGCGGCGACGTTGCGGCGGGGCGGGGCCGGGGACGAGCACTACTCCGCCTCCCCGAAACGATCGGCAACGAGCCCGGTCAGCGCGGCGAGCGCCTCGGCGTCGTCCGGACCTTCCACGCAGAGGACCAGTTCCGTACCCCGCGCGGCGGCCAGCATCATCACCCCCATGATGCTCTTTCCGTCCACGGACTGGTCGCCGACCCGGACCTCGACGGTCGAGGAGAACGTCTTGGCCAAATTGACGAACTTCGCGGCCGCCCTGGCGTGCAGGCCCAGCGCGTTCACGACGGTGACGCGACCGTCGATCACCCCGCGTTTCCCGTGTGGCGGACGGCCACGTCCGGCATGCGGTCGCGCAGGTGGCGGGCCAGCCGTTCCGCCATGTACACGGAGCGGTGCTGGCCGCCCGTACAACCGATGGCGACGTGCATCGCCGTGCGGTCTCGCGCGGCGAACCTGGGCAGCCAGGTCTCGAGATAGCCGCGGATGTCGTCGAACATCCGGTCGGCGTCGGGATCTTCATCGAGGAACGCGACAACCGCCGCGTCACGGCCCGTGAGCGCCCGCAGGGACTCGACCCAGTGCGGATTGGCGAGGCAACGCACGTCGAACACGAAGTCCGCGTCCGGCGGCAGCCCGTGCTTGTACCCGAATGAACTGACGAGGACCTTCATGCGGCCGCGCGGCCAACGATCCGCAACAGGGTCTCCCGAAGCTCCGCATCGTCCTCCGCGCGGCGCAGCATGTTCCTGTTGGAAGGCAGGTCGAACGCCTGCGCGAGGGCCCCGAGCACGTCGAGGTGGCGCTGGGCCTCAGCGTCGGGAACGACCAGCGTGAACAGGAGATCCACCGGCTGTCCGTCCGGCGCCTCGAAATCGAGCGGCACGGCCAGCCGCAGCAGGGCGGCGACGGGCCGGTCGCACGGCATCCTGCAATGCGGAATCGCGACGCCGTCCCCCAGGCAGGTGTTGCCCAATCGCTCGCGCGCGAGAAGTCCTTCGAGGAGACGCCGGGGCGCCAGGGTCGGGTGCGCGCGCGCGATGATCTCGCTCGCGTGCTCCAGCGCCGCCTTCTTCGACGCAGCCCGGTGACCCGCGCGCGCGCAGGACGGGTGCAGCAGGTCGTGGAAATCGATCATCGAAGGCCTAGCCTCGACTTGCGGCCACTCGCAGTTTGTCGGATTTCGGGTTTGAGCGGCAAGTTCCGGCGCGTCCCGGGAGGGCGCCGGCTCCAACGGTCGCTCAGTTCGTGCGCACCCGGTGGTCGTGGACCTTTTCCTTGTGCTTGACGACCTGCCGGTCGAGCTTGTCCAGCAA
>VXNE01000591.1:0-1388 GCA_009840715.1 Gammaproteobacteria bacterium | reverse complement strand
GTCCAGCAACGCGTCGATCGCGGCGTAGAGGTCCGAGTCGTCGGCATTCGCGAAGAGTTCGGCCCCGTTGGTGTGGACGGTGGCCTCGGCGCGCTGCACGAGCTTGTTCACGGAAAGGATCACGTGCACGTTGGTGATGTGGTCGTCATGACGTTCCAGACGCGACATCTTGTTCCTGACGTACGCCTTCAGCGCGTCCGTGACGTCGATGTGCCGTCCTGAGATGCTGAGCTGCATGAAACCTCCTTAACGCCGTCGGGCGGGCACGCCAGCAGCCCCTGCGGGGTACCACCAAGTGTACACGGCGACGCCTCCGGCGTTTGCCGCCACAAGGCGGGTCACAGGAGGCGCTTGCGCTGGCTGGAAGGCGGCATGGCCATGGACTCCCGGTACTTGGCGATGGTGCGCCGCGCGACCGAGATGTTCCGCTCCGACAGCAGCGTCGCGATACGACTGTCCGACAGCGGCTTCCTCGGATCCTCGTCCGCGACCAGCCGGCGGATCAGCGCCCGGATCGCCGTGCTCGACACCTCGCCGCCGGTCAGGGTGCCGACGTGGCTTGAGAAGAAGTACTTCAGCTCGAAGATACCCCGCGGCGTGTGCAGGTACTTCCGTGTCGTCACCCGCGAGATGGTGGACTCGTGCATGCCGACCGCGTTGGCGATCTCCGCCAGTCCGAGCGGCACCATCGCCTCCTCCCCATGCTCGAGGAAGGCGCGCTGGAACTCGACGATCTTCGATGCCACAGCCAGCAGCGTGTCCCCCCGGTTGCGCAGGCTCTTCAGGAACCAGCGGGCTTCGCGGAGGTTGTCGCGCAGGAAGGTGTTGTCCGGACTGTTGTCGCCGCGGCGGACGAGGCACGCGTAGTCGCCGTTGATCCGCACCCGCGGCAACGCGTCCGGGTTGAGTTCGACGATCCAGCGGTTGCCGTCCCTGCGCACGAAGACGTCCGGCTCGACGTACTCCCCCTCGAAATCGCCCACCGCGGAGCCGGGACGCGGATGCAGCGAGCGCACGAGCTCCAGGGCCGACCTGAGCGTGGCGTCCGGCAGCTTCGACCGACGCGCCAGCGCGCCGTAGTCCCGCGCCGCCAATGCGTCGAAACAGTCCTCGACCAGCCTTCGCGCCACCTCGCGATGGGGCGTGTCCGCCGGAAGCTCCGACAATTGCAGGAGCAGGCACTCGCGCAGGTCCCGCGCCCCTACGCCCGCAGGCTCGAACTGCTGCACGAGCTTCAGCATGGCTTCGACTTCCTCGGCCTCGACGGCCAGGTCGGAGGCGATGTCGGAAACGTCCGCCGTGAGCATGCCGTCCGCGTCGATCGCATGCACCAGCGCCGTGCAGATGACCCGGTCCCGCGCCCCTACGCCCGCAGGCTCGAACTGCTG
>VXNE01000364.1 GCA_009840715.1 Gammaproteobacteria bacterium | reverse complement strand
CGCGCTGTTTCGTCGATCGCCTGTTCATGCACGTGCTCGGCGCCAGCGACCTGGCAGCGACGCAGCGGTGGATCGTGCGCCATCTCGGATGCGCGGTCGGGGTGGAGCGGATGGAGATGGTCTACACTTTGCTCGCACGGGCGTTCGGCGTGCCCCTGCACACGCGGTTCACCATCTCGACCGTGACCGTTGGCTCCGAGGTTTTCCTGCAGGTGGACCAGATGCCCCCCGGGGCTAGGCGGCGTCCCGCGCGCCCGGGCATGCTGCCTCCCGGGATCGCCATGACGACCTTGTCGGTTCCGGACCTCGACGCGGCGGCGCACGGCCGTGTCAAGTCGCCGACGGTCCATGACGGAGCGGTCTACGCCGGCCGCAGGAGCGTCACCCTGTCCGGACCCGACGGGACGCTGTTCGAACTCGTGGAGGAAGCGTGAAGGATTCTCTTGGCAACAGGTGCGTGGTCGTCGCGCGGCGGCCTAGGGGCGTGCCCACCGTGGAGGACTTCGAGCTGCGCCCGGCGCCGCCGCCGGGTGCCGGGGTATCGGCGGACGTGCTTTACGTGTCTGTCGATCCCTATCTGCGGGGCCGCCTGAGCGGCAGGCACGTCAGCGGCCCGATCGCCCCTGGAGATCGCATGGACAGTGAACTGGTCGTGCGAACCACGCAGGACTCGGTGGTGGGTCCGGCGGGCACCGTGGCACGGGCGTTCGGCCCCTGGCAGGAGCGCGTGCATCTGCCCGATGCGGCCCTGGTACCCGTTGCGGCCGACCTCGACCCGCCGTCGCTGGCGCTCGGCGTGGTCGGCATGCCAGGGCTTACGGCCTACGCGGGCGTGCAGCGCATCCTGCACCCGGTGCCGGGGGAGACCGCCGTGGTGTCAGCCGCCGCGGGCCCCGTCGGGGCGACGGTGGGACAGCTTTGCAAAGCCGCCGGTGCCAGGGTCATCGGCATAGCGGGCAGCGCGGAGAAGCGCGCGTGGTTGGTCGACGAGGCGGGTTTCGACGGCTGTATCGACCGCCACGGATCCGTTCGCGACGGACTGGGCGCGCTCTGTCCGGACGGCGTCGACATGTATTTCGACAACGTTGGCGGGGCGGTCCTCCATGCCGTCATGGAGCGGCTGGCGCCGAACGCGCGGGTGGCATTGTGCGGACTCATGGAACAGTACAACCAGGAGGCCGCGCCGCCCGGTCCGAACCCCGGCCTGATCATCCGGGCCCGTGCGACCGTGAAGGGACTCGTCGTGTACGACCACGAGGACCTGCGGCCGGCTATGGAGGAGGACATCGGCGGCCGCGTGCGGCAAGGCGCGCTGGCGTTCCGCGAAGAGGTTTTCGAGGGGCTCGTACAAGCGCCCGGCGCCTTCTGCCGGCTGATGGCGGGCCAGACCTTCGGCAAGACAGTCGTTCGCATTGCCCGCAACTGAGAGGGGGAAACAGGAGATGGCGCGCGAACCCATACATCCGGGCGAGACCCTGAGGAAGGACCTCGAGGCGCTCGGCGTGAGCGCGGCAGAGTTGGCGCGGCGAATTGAAGTACCGGTGAACCGCATCACCCAGATCCTCAACGGACAGCGCGCCGTGATGGGGGACACCACGCCGCGTCTGGGCCGGTTCTTCGGGACATCGGGCGAGTTCTGGCTCAACCTGCAGAGGCTCTGCGAGTTGAGGCGCGCGGAACGCGATCACGGCAACGAGATCGGACGGCTGCCGTCGCTAGTGAGCGAAGGGCGTTTGTCCGCACCAGGCTGAGTGGAAGCGGACGGAACGTACTGCTCGTAGCGACGTGGTCGAAGTGTGAACTGCTGAACGCAAAGCCCTGCAACGGTCGTCGACGGCCTTGATCCGTTCGAGGACCGTTCGTCCGCAAGGGCAGCGGGAGGGATTTACTGCGGCACTTCCCGAAACGCGTCCAGCGGCGCCGCCGGCGCGGTCTGGACCAGCAGCGCCTGGAGGCGCAGGAAGCGGAGCAGGCCGCTCGCTCCCATGCGTGAACGTCCGACGCCCGACACCCCGAACGAGTCCTTCTCCACGTCGCCGACCTGCGCGGTGAGTCCGGCGTCGTTAATGCTGACGGCGCCGGCGCGCAGACGGCCCGCGACGCGCACGGCGTGTTCCGCTTTGCCGAGCACCGCGGCGGAAAGCCCGAAATCCGAGTCGTTGGCGAGACGCACCGCCTCATCGTCGTTGGCGAACGCGATCACGGGGACGATGGGACCGAACGTCTCCTCGCGATAGAGCAGCATCCCGTGGTGCACGTCGGTGAGTACGACGGGCGCGCACCAGACGCCGCCGTTGCGCCGCCGTGGCCCGCCGCAGTGTAGCGTCGCGCCCCTGGCGACGGCGTCGGCAAGCTGCGCCTCGACGCGGTCGGCCTGGCGCGGATCGATGAAGGGCCCGAGATGTCCGCGGTCGATCCGCTCCATGTTGAGGGTGGCCGCCGATGCCGCCGCGACCAGTCGCTCGACGAACGCCTCGCATATGGCCTCATGCACGTAGACACGCTCGATCGACTGGCAGGCCTGTCCCGTGGCGACCACCGACCCGCGAAGGGCCGTCGCAGCAGCCGTTTCGATGTCGGCATCGGCCAGCACCACGAGCGGGTCCTTGCCGCCTAGCTCAAGGAACGCCGGCACCAACCGCTCCCCGGCGCGGGCGCCGACCAAGCGCCCGGTGGCGACGCTTCCGGTGAAGCAGACGGCGTCCACCGCGTCCACCACGGCGCTGC
>VXNE01000065.1 GCA_009840715.1 Gammaproteobacteria bacterium | reverse complement strand
TTGGTGATGTGTCTCGGTGCCTGCCTATCTCTCCCCGAAGCCCTTCCTGTCCCCGCCGACTCCAGCCTCTTCGCCCCGCGCTGGGGGGCCCCGGGGTCCGTCTGCGGTGGCCTGCTGCGACTTAACGGCGCAGGGCGGCCCGCTCGTTATCCTGCCAGGGGGCGATCTGCCCGTCGTAGACGTCCGGCCCGAGCCGGAAGTGCGCCGCTTCGTGCAGCGTCTCGACGAACGGCATCTCCCGCGGATACAGGCGCTCGCCTCGCGGACGCGCGCCCGCCTTCGAGATGTGTCCCCAGAGAGGATGCCCCACCACTTCCTCCGCGATCGCCGCGGCCTCGATCAGCTTGTCGAGGTCGTAGCCCGTCTCGATGCCGAGCTCGTGGCAGAAGTCGACGAAGTCCTCCGTCGGGACGTGTCCCGCCGCGCGGCCGTTGCCGCAGTAGGGACAACCGCCCATGCCACCGATGGACGTGTCGAACTCCCGGACGCCGAGCTTCAGCGCCTCGTAGTAGCTCGCCATCGTCAGCCCGCGCGTGTTGTGCAGGTGCATGTGGAACTCGGTGATCTCGGGCCACCGCTCCTTGATCTCGATCAGGGTGTCGCGCACCTGGTTGGGGGTGTTCCAGCCCATCGCTTCGAGGAACGAGCAACGCGTCACCTCGATGCCGGCCGCGTGCCACTTGTCGATCATCAGCTCAAGGTGCGCCATGCGCTGTTCCATCGAGAACGCACCCTCGAAGTTCGAGCCGAAGGGATTGCCGATGGCGACGGAGCCGGCCTCGGCGCCGGCCTCCCTGGCGGCGGCGATGGCCGCATCGAGAGAAGCGATCTGTTCCGCCTGGGTGCGGTTGTAGTTGCGCCGCGCGAAGGTGTCGCACATCTCGACCAGCGTGCCGAAGCTCCGCTTGCGCACGTCGAGCTTCGGGTAGTAGGCGTCCGCCCGGTCGTAGCCGAGCTTGTTGAAGACGGCGGCAGTGTAGCGGACGCCCGGCTTCGGGACGAAGCGCTCGGCGATCTCGTCGATGCAGGCCATCTGCGGCGTCCACTTGGGATGGGCGAACGAGCCGATCGAGATGACCTTGGCGCCGGTCTCGCCGAGGGCGTCGAGCAGCCGAAGCTTGTCGTCGACGGGGATGTCGGCCCTCTCGATCTGCAGCCCCTCGCGCATGGTGTCGTCGGTGATGATCACCGACTTCGGCAGGTTGTCCATGGATGTCCTCTCCTCTTCTGAACCGTCCTTTTTACCAATTGCACAGGAGTCCCGCCACAGTGAGCGGGGTTCCGGGCCATCGCGCACCCTTGAACGGCGGGAGGATTGGCCGGACACTGAGGCGTACCGACGGGGGAGTCCGCTTCATGAAGCTCTGGCACTGCCACAACGCCCGCTCGCTGCGCCCGCTCTGGGCGCTCGAAGAGATGGAACTGGACTACGAACTCGAAGTGCTGCCGTTCCCGCCGCGGGTGTTCCAGAAGACCTACCTCGGCACGAACGTGCTCGGCACGGTCCCCTACTTCGTGGACGGCGACACGCACATGACGGAGTCGAGCGGCGTCTGCCACTACCTCGTGGAGAAGTACGAACGCTACGACTTCGGGTTGCGGCCGGACCATCCCGAGTACGGCGCCTACCTCAACTGGCTCTACCACAGCGACGCGACGCTGACCTTTCCCCAGACCCTGGTGCTGCGCTACACGCGGCTCGAACCGGAGGAGCGCCGGCAGCCCACGGTGGCCTCCGACTATCGCAAGTGGTACCTCGCGCGCCTGCGCCTCGCCGACCGGCGCCTGACGGACCACGAGTTCCTCTGCGCGGACCGCTTCACGATCGCCGACATCGCGATCGCTTACGCGCTGTTCCTGGGCGAGAGCCTCGACATCCACCACGACTACCAACCGCGGACGCGGGAGTACCTGGAGCGGATGAAGGCGCGCGACGGCTTCCAGCGCGCGCAACGCGCCCAGGAAGAAGCGGCGGCGCCCGCATGACCGCGAAGCCACCACCGCCGGAACGACTCGGTGCGGTCGGCCGGCACGACGACGGCAGCACCTTCGTCCGTTTCGAACGCGAGCTTGCTTTCCCGGTGGACACGGTGTGGCGCGCCATCACCGATCCGGACCTGCTGGCTTCCTGGTTTCCGGGATTCGCGTTCGAGGCGGAGCGGGGCGGCCGCTACACGATCCATTTCGGCGGCGACTGCGCAGGGCCGGCGGACGTGGAAGGCCCGGTGGTCGCGTACGACCCGCCCAACGTCCTGCAGTGCGGCACGATTCGCTGGGAACTCGAAGCCGCCGACGCGAGCTGCCGGCTCACGTTCTCGGACGTGCTGCAGTTCCAGGACGGGCGTTCCGCGACCGAGATCGCCAACGCGGTCCTCGGCGGTTGGCACCGCTACCTCGACCTGCTCGAGCAGAGCCTCTCGGACACGCCGGATCTGGACACGCCGGAACCGGACTACTCCAGACTCGACGTGCCCGGCCGACCCGGCGGAAGAACGTGACGGACACTCTCGATCCCGCCGCCATCACGGCGAAGGGCTGCCGCTGGGTGCGTACCGGCGACGGACGCATCGTCGAGTACTCCGTCACCGGCAGCACGCGCCCGGACGCTCGGACCGTCGTCGCTGGCTACTTCGCGGCCACGCGGGAGCCTGCCTCGTGGACGGGAGCCTACGACTCGCTGAACGTCCGCATGATCAACGTGTCGCTCCCCGGACTCGGCATGAGTTCGCTGCACCCGGGACGCAGGGTCGCCGAATGGCCCGGGACCGACCTGGACCCGATTCTCGAGGCGGAGGGCGTGGCGGACTTCCACGTCTACGGCGTCAGCTACGGGACGATCCACGCCATGGCGGTGGCGCAGCACTATGGCCCGGGCCGCGTGCGGACGATGGGGCTGCGCGTGCCCTACTTCGGGTTGCCACTGTCGGAGGAACTCGGCCTGCCGGAGGGTCAGCCGCGGCTGCCCGTGACGGAGGAGGTGGAGCGCAACACGCTTGAGGTACGGCGTTGCCGTGTCGGATTCGGCCGAGCCATGGGGCTGCCCGTGGACGAGGGTGACGAGGATCTGGAGCCCCCGGAGGCATTCGCGGCGCAACTCGAGGCAATGGCCGAGCCCGCCGCACGGAGCTATGCCGCCATGAGCCGCGACTACCCTGAAGAACTCAAGACCTTCGAGCGCAACACGATCCCCCTGGACGCCATGATGTACATGATGGCGCGGGACGTGGCCCTCGACCTGCCCGGCCTCGATCCGCGCAACGTCGCGCTATCCGGTGACCGGGTCGTAGTGTGGTACGCCGCGGACGACGAGGACTGCCCGCCGTCCCACGGCAAGTGGCTCGCCGAGCACTTCGGCGCCAGGACCCGGGTCTTCGACGGCTACGGACACATCGGCGGGGCATTCATCGACCACGCGGGGTTCCTCCGGGAACTGACACGATAACGCCGCAAGCATCTTGATGTCCTCCGTAGCGAGCACTATGATGCCTGCGTGCGCACGACACTCACCCTCGACGACGACATCGCGGCATCGCTCAAGACGCTGGCCCGCGACACCGGCAGGTCATTCAAGGCCGTGGTCAACGACGTGATTCGACACGGCCTCCTGACGGGCGAGAAGCCGCTGGCCGAGCGGGAGCCGTTCCATGTCGCCTCGGCGGCGCGCGGGTTCCTGCCGGGTATCGATCCGCTGAAACTCAACCAGTTGGTGGACGAGCTGGAAGTGGATCGCTTCACCGAGCAGCCCCACGGCCCCGTGATCGAGTGATCGTCCCCGACATCAATCTCCTCGTGTACGCCTACAACGAGGGTGCCCCGTTTCACGCGGCGGCAAAGACGTGGTGGGAAAGGAGCCTGTCTGAGGACGAGCCGGTGGGACTGGCGTGGGCGGTGATCCTGGGTTTCGTCCGACTCATGTCGAACAGGCGTGTCCTCGCGAGACCGATGCCGGCGGCGGAGGCCGTAGGGCACTGCAGGTCATGGCTCGCTCAACCGAACGCTCGCATCATACTGCCCGGGTCCACGCACATGGTTGTCCTCGAGCGCCTGCTGGGTGGGCCCGTAGGACCCAATCTCGTCACGGACGCGCACCTGGCGGCCCTTGCCATCGAGCATCAGGCCGAGTTGCATTCGAACGACAGCGACTTTGCCCGCTTCCCGGGTCTGCGTTGGCGGAACCCGGTTTCGTCGGATAGCCGGAACCCGCCGCAACGGGCCGGCCAGGGCCCGTTACAGGCCCCCTAGCCGGGCGCTGACCCGCTCCCACACCGCCCGCTCTTCGCCCCACGGATCGGATGCGACCGAGACCGGGTCGCCGAACAGCGCGGTCGATCGTGTGTCCGGTGCGTAGGGCGCCCAGTCCCGCAGCGCGTCCGTGCGCGGGTCCCCGTCGGCCGCGAATGCGAGCCACGCGTCCTGTACATGGCCAGCCAGTGCGTCCGCGGCGTCCCCGCTGCCGAAGAACTCGGCACTCCCCGAACTCAGGGCGTGGGTGCCGAACACGAAACCGATGTCGATGGCGTGGGGCGATCCGAGCTTCCCGTCTTCCCAGGGCGAGTCCCATGTGAACACGTACTGGAACGATTCCTGCCCTCGCGCGGCAACCGTCTCGCCGAGGCGGACGGCCGGAATGCGAAAGACCCGGTCCGTCTCGATGGCGGCGAAGAGCGTCGCGGCATCCACCGCGTCGCCGCGTCCTTCCCTCGCCGAGCGGTACGCCGAGATCACGGTCTCCGGATCGTCGATGCGGCCGGCAAGGAACTGCTGCAACGCGTCGCCGTCCGGTGTGGGAAAGCCGGGCATCGCCGTGAACAGCTTCCACTCGTCCCGCGTGGCGCCGACCATGACGGGGATCCCGTCCGCCGATCCTGCCGCCACCGCGTCGAGCGGCATGTCGGTCATCTGCGCCCCGTCGATACACGGCTGGAACACCATGGCGCCGCCGAACTTCGCGCCCACCGCGGTGCCCGCCTCGACCAGGCGTTCCGGATCCAGGGCCAGGAGTTCCCCCGCCGACGCGTTGACGGACACGCCCGCGAGTTCGAGCAGCCCTTCGCCGATTTCCGCCGCCTTGTCCAGCGGTTGGGCGGTATTGCACGCGCCGCTCTGCGGAATGGCCCGGTGGAAGAGCCCGGCCGCCGGGGCGAACGCCATCAGGGCGCCGACGCTCATACCACCCGCCGACTCGCCGAAGATCGTCACCCGATCGGGATCGCCCCCGAAGGCCTCGATGTTGTCGCGCACCCACTCGAGGGCCTTCACCTGGTCGAGCAGGCCCTCGTTGCCCGTCGCGGCCACGCGGCCGCCGGTGACTTCGTTGAGGTTGACGAAACCGAGCGCTCCGAGGCGGTAGTTGATCGTCACGACCACCGCGTCGCCGCGGCTCGCGAGCGCCGTCCCGTCGTAGATCGGCGTGCCGCCCGTGCCGCCGGAGAACCCGCCGCCGTGGATCCACACAAGAACGGGCCGCTTGCGATTGTCGAGGCCCGGGGTCCACACGTTCAGGTAGAGGCAGTCCTCGTGGCGTTCGCCGCCCTCCGAGTTGAACGCGAACTGGAGCGGTCCCATGCCTTCCAGGACCGGTTGCCAGGACTGGGCGCTGAAGTCCGCCACGCGCCGCACCCCGGTCCAGGGTGTCGGGTCGGCGGGGGGTCGCCAGCGCAGTTCGCCGACCGGCGGCGCCGCGAAGGGCACCGCGAGGAAGGCATGCAGACCGTTCGCGCGGACGCTCTCGACCCGGCCGTACTGTGTCTGGACGATGGACATCTGGTGCTCTCCTGTAGACTCGCCGCGACCCTACGGGTTCACGGCCGTTACCGCAAGGCTGCCGGGGCGAGGGACAGATCACACATGCACAAGGCCATCGAATACATCCGTCAACACGCACAGGTGCTTCGCGACGAGCACGTGCCGAGCGACGAATGCGGGGTGCTGACGGAACGGGCGAGGCAGGTGCTGGACAAGTCGGGCGGCATGCGGCTCCTGCAGGCCCGCAGCCACGGTGGTTTCGAGAGCGCGCCCGCCGACTTCTTCGCGTGGGTTCGCGAAGCCGCACGGTACAACCCCTCGGCCGGGTGGATCGCGGGGGTAGTCGGGGTACACCCCTGGGAGATCGCCCTGGTCGATCCGAAGCTCCAGGACGAGATCTACGGTGCCAATCCGGACACCTGGGTCGCCTCACCCTATGCGCCGCAGGGGCGAGCCGTTCGCGAAGGAGACGGGTTCCGCTTCTCGGGCCGGTGGCAGTACTCGACCGGAACGGATCACTGCGACTGGGTCGTACTGGGCGGCATCGTCGTCGACAAGTCGGGGGACCGCACGGGTCGACCCGACTTTCGCCACTTCTTCCTGCCGAGAGGCACCTACGAAATCGTCGAGGACTCCTGGCACGTCATGGGACTGAGCGGTACGGGCAGCAAGGATGTCCGCGTCGACGGCGCCTTCGTCCCCGAGTACCGGACGGTCGGACATGCTGCGATATCGGAAGGCGAATGTGCCCACCGCCGGGCGGGCACGCCCCTCTACCACCTGCCGTTCGGCTGCATCTTCTCCGCCGCAATCGCCGCGGCCACGCTCGGGATGGCAACGGGCGCGATCGAGCACTACCGCGAGTACCTGCAGGGGCGTGTTTCGGCGTCAGGCGTAGTCGGCAAGACCGACCCCTACCAGCAGCAGGCGCTGGCGGAAGTCGAATCGGATCTTGCGGCGGGGATCGTTCACATCGACCTCACGATCGCGCAGTGGCTGGACCAGTTGCGCAACGCCCCGGACGCCGAGCCGATCAGCAAGACACAGCGGCTCGAGTTCCGCCGCGACCAGGTGCGCGCGGTCCAGCGCGTGCTGTTCGGCATCGACAAGCTGTTTTCCAGAGCGGGGTCCGCCGCGGTCTGGTCCACCCGGCCCCTCGAACGGTATTGGCGGGACATCCGAACGGCGGGCACGCACATCTGCGACATGGCGGACGTGGTCTACCGCGCCTGGGCGGACCATGAGTTCCAGACCGGCGCCGAGCACTTCCTGATGCACTGAGTCGCCCGGACCGGCCATGGTGACCAGGAGAACGATCAACAGGGCGGGGCTCGCATTGGCCGCGCTCGGCATGCCAGGAGCGAGGGCCGCGATGAAGGCAGACGGAACGCATCGGAAGATCGACGTGCACCAGCACCTGCTGCCACGCGCCTATGTGGATGCGCTGGCGCAGGCGGGCATTCACGGTGCGGGCGGCGTGACGTTCCCGGACTGGAGCCCCGAGGCGGCGATCCGGATGATGGACGAGCAGGAGATAGCGACCGGCATCCTCTCCATATCGACGCCGGGAACCCACTTCGGCGACGATGCCGCGGCCGCGAAACTCTCGAGGGACTGCAACGAGTACCAGGCCGCCCTGGTACGGGATCACCCGGACCGGTTCGGCGCCTTCGCCGTGCTGCCCATGCCATTTGTCGAAGGATCGGTCACGGAAGCCCGGTACGCGTTGGAGGAACTGGAGCTCGATGGCGTCGTGCTGCTGTCGAGTTTCTCGGACGGGTCGTACCTGGGAGACCCGGCATTCGACGTCCTGATGGAGTTTCTGAACGAACGGTCGGCCGTCGCGTTCGTGCACCCCACCGTGCCGGTGACCGCGCCCGGCGACGCCCTGACGATCCCTCCGTTCGCCACGGAGTTCGTCTTCGACACGAGCCGCGCGATCCTCAACCTGATCTGGAACGGCGTTGCCGAGCGCTATCCGGACATCCGGTTCGTCTTCTCGCACGCGGGGGGAACGGCGCCCTACCTGGCATGGCGTTGGGCGCTGCTCGACCGAGCGCCCCAGATGCAGGAGAAAGCACCCAGGGGATGCCTGCACTACCTCAGGGGGTTCTACTACGACACGGCGCTCTCGGGCAGCGAGCAGGCGCTCGGTGCCCTGACCAGGCTCGTCGGCGCGGATCGCATCCTGTTCGGCAGCGACTATCCTTTTGCACGCGCCCGCGTCAGCGCCGCATCCTGGGCCGGGGTCAACGGTTTCGCGGGGTTCGGCGCCGCCGACAAGGCGCTGATCGCGTCGGGTAACGCCGTGGAACTCTTTCCGAGGCTGGCAGCCGGTCGGACGTGAGTCCGCGTCAGCGCGGGAGCAACTCCTGCTGACTGAACTCGTTGCCGTGTTTCACGACGCGTTCTATCGCCTGCAGATTGGCGACATCCTCGAGCGGGTCGGCTGACAGCACAAGAAAATCGGCGAACTTCCCCGCCTCCACGCTGCCGTATTCGTGGTCTCTCCCTGCCACCTTCGCCGAGGTCAGCGTCGCCGCCTGGATGAGGTAATCCGCCGGAATGCCGGCCTGATTGAGCGCCCGCAACTCGAGGTGCATGGACGAGCCCGCCGCGAGGCCGATCATCCCCGTGTCGGTCCCTGCCGCGAGAGGGACGCCGGCCTCGAACAGCGTCCTGGCATTGATGGCGGCCATCTCGCCCTGTTCACGATAGCGGGTCGAATCATCGTCTGGCGAGGGCAGCGGCTCGTACCAGGACTCCACGACGCCGGGCACGGAACAGCTCTCTTCGACGGGGAGCAGATCGATCTCCTTCGTGAAGAGTTCGATGAATGTGCGCTTGCGCAAGCCCAGGGTCGGCACGACGATGACACCCCTGTCCCTGGCAAGCTCGACGAAGGCTTCGTCCACGGGTTTGTCTGCTGGAATGTGCTGCAGGCTCGCGACCCCCAGCTCCACCATGCCATGCGCGTAATCCAGGGCGTGGGCGTGGGTCGTCACCATGAGGCCATGTCTCGCGGCCTCTTCGATGATGACGCCCTCCAGCTCGCGCCAGTCCCACCACCACATCGCCCCGGCGAGCAAGGCGCTGCCCCGATCGTCGACCGCCGTCTTGACGAGGTCCGCGCCACGGGCGACGGCTTCCTCGACCTCGGCGACCGCTTCTTCCGCCGACACCACGGGCTTCAGGGTCAGCTCGCCGTCCCAGGGCGGGATCATCCGCTCGGCGACGAATCTCGGCGCATGCCCGATGACCCCGTGTCCGATGAACACCGTGGGCGCATCATCCATGGTCGCCGCCAGGTCCCGGGTGTTGTACTCGAGGCTCGGTCCCCCCAGGGACAGTACGCCCGTGACTCCGGAGCACATGAAGGCGCGCAAGGTGTCGGGGATGTGCGCCTTGATCCACGCGACCTCCTCTTCGTAGGGCACCTTGTCGGTCAGATCGAAGAAGGCGGGACGGGTGTACATGCGACCGGAGGTCATGAAGTGGACGTGCGCGTCGATAAGGCCCGGGACGACCCACTTCCCGGTCACGTCGATGACGCGTGCGCCTTCCGGAACCTCCACGCCGGACCCTGCGGCCAGGATTCGGTCGTCCTCGACCACCACGGTGGCATTCGGGGTGGGAGGCCCGCCGGTTCCGTCGATCAGCGTCGCGCCGGTGTAGGCCCTCACCTCGGCGACCGCGCTGCTGTAGCAGATCGCCCACAGCACCACGTACGCGGACAATCGCATTCGCGACGATCTCATCACGCAGCCTCCATCCGTTTGCCAGTCAGGATGTCGAGCAGGTTGTCTACGTCGTCCGGCAGGGTATCGCCGCGCCAGGCGACGTGCCGGTCGGGGCGCACAAGTATCAGTCCCGTCTGCAGCCAGTCGCTTTGGTCGGGGATTTCGCAGTGCAGGACGCTCAAGGGGAATCCCCGCGCCCGGGCGGCTTCGACAAGCGCGTCCACCACAACCCCGGCATCGAACGAAACCAGCGTGTAGTCCTCGCCAAGCACGTCGTACAGTGACGTATCGTCGTCGATCCAGAAGTGCGGCATGCGGCACCCGGGCACGCTGGAGGGCGTATGCGACCCCATCTCGTAGCTTGGCGCATCGCTCCCGTCGTACTGGATGATCGGCGAATCGTCGTAGTAGTAGCCGAAGTTCAACCCCTCGCAGGCGAACTGCGGGGCGTTGATGTCATAGACCTGCTTGCCGATCCGCTTGCGCAGCAGCCGGCCAATGAAATGGCGCTTCTCGATCACGCCGGGAATGGTCCGGTTCTGGGAGCGCTCCATGTATTCGAGCGCCTTGTCCATCGCCAGCTTGCTCACCTGCTCGGTGATCGGGTGCCGCTCCCGCTCGTGCGCCTCGAGGATGCGGTCCTCCGCCTGGCCCTTCAACACGGCCGCGAGCATCCAGGAAAGGTTCATGCAGTCCGCGATGCCCGCGTTCATTCCGTAGCCCGCGAAGGGCACCCAGATGTGGGCCGCGTCGCCGCAGAGGAAGACGTTGCCCGACCGGAAGCGCTCCGCCACCAGCCGGCGCGCGGTCCAGTCCTGGTGATGCACGACCTCCCAGGTGAAGTCCGGGCCTACCCCCAGCACGTCCCGGATCGACTGGTCCCGGTCCACGGAACCAAAGTCCTTGGACATCAGGACGATTCGGTGAACGAGCCAGAGCTCTTCGCCGTCGATCGCCACGACCGTGCCCGATGTGCGCGGATTCACCACCCAGGACATCCACGCCGGCTTGCCGGGAAAGAGGTCCCTGATCGCCCTGCAGCGCACGAGCGCGGTGCGTGACTTCGCGATCTCCGCATCGCCAACCAGCTTTACGCCCATCTGCCTGCGCACCGAGCTCGCTCCGCCATCGCAGCCGATCAGGTACCGGCTGCTTATGGCGAGCGACTCGCCGCCCTTTGTTTCGCAGGTTGCGACGACGCAGCCGTCCTGGTCCGCGTAGGACACGAACGTGGTCTCCGGCAGCAGGGTGATGCGCTCGAACGTCCGGGCGTGGTTGAAGAGAATGGGGTTCAGATAGAGCTGGCTGACCCGTACGACCGGCTCGGGCGTTGGCCAATGGCTGTCGAGGAAGCCCGGAGCGCTGTGCGTGCCCCCGGCCATGCGCTCGTTGCGGCTCGGCTGCGTGATGCGGACGATCTCCTCGCCCGCGATGCTCGTGCAGTACAGGACATCCGTCGGAAAGTCGTCCGACAGCCCCGCCGCCCGGGCCTGGTCCGCCACGCCGAGGCTTCTGAAGACCTCCATGGTACGCGCGGCGACGGTGTTGCACTTGGCGTCCGCCGGTTCGTCCTCCGACCGGCTCTCGACGACCACGACGTCGATCCCGCGCTGCGCCAGGTCCATGGCCAGCGTGAGGCCCACCGGTCCGGCACCTATCACGGTGACTTGGGTATCCAAAGCAGGTAGCTGCCTAGCGGCGCAAGCTCGTTCGCCTCACGAGCGCGTCACAGGTTGGCGCTGCGTCCCACGAGCAGGCCGCCGTCCACCGGAAGCACCGCACCCGTCACGTAGGCGCCGGCCTCGCTCGCGAAGAACACGCACGCCGCGCCGATCTCTTCCGGCTTGCCTGGACGGCCGACGACCGTGGCCGCGGAGATCGCGGCGTGGCCCTCCTCCGTTGCGAGGATCGGGTCGAGCATCCCGGGGAATGGCCCCGGGGCGATGGCGTTGAAGGTGATGTTCCGGCCGCCCGGACGTCCGCCCTTGTTGCCCATGCGTCCAGCCCACTGCCGCGTCACGTGGATCAGGGCGGCCTTGCTCATGCCGTAGGCCCAGTCGTTGTCGGCGGGAATGCGGATGCCGTCGATGGACGCGATGTTGACGACGCACGCGTGCGGGCCGCGGCTCCCGGCTTCCGTGAGGAGCGGCAGACAGGCCTGCGTGAGCGCGAAGGGCGCCCGCTGGTTCACGCGCGTGACCGTGTCCCACATGTCCATCTCGAACTCGCCAAACCTGCCCATGTAGTTGCCGAGGGCGGCGTTGTTCACCAGAACGTCGAGCTTCCCGTCGCGTTCCTCGAACGTCTGCGCGAGGGCCGCAATGTCCTCGTCCTTCGCGAGATCCGCCTGCAGCGCGATGCAATCACCGGACCCCACGTCCGCCAGTTCCCCGGCCGTCGCGGAGAGATCACTGCGCGAGGCGATGTACACCTTCGCGCCCCCGGCGACGAAGGCCGCCGCGATCCCTTTGCCGATACCTCCACCGCCCCCGGTGACGCAGACGACCTTGTCGGCGACGCTGAACATGTTCTGCAGATCCATGCGGTGCTCCCTGATTAACCCTATTCGACGCGGACGTTCTTCCTCAGACTTTCGAGGCCTCCATCGCGTAGGCGAACTTCGTCATGTCGGTATCCGTTTCCCCCTTCGCGGTGTGGAAGAAGAGCTCCGCGCCGAGCAGTTGCCGCATGCCCTCCGGGGCGTTCGCCATGTACTCCTCGTCCTCGAGCAGGTAACGGAAGTCGTCGATGGGCTGCGTGTACAGCCGCTGGTAGGTGGCATGCAGGACCGTGCGCGTACCGTCGATCTTGCGCTCGGGCGAGCCGTGCCAGATCGCGCCGTCCCAGACGGCGATGTCGCCCTTCTCGGCCTCGATGCAGACGGTCTTGGCCGACTGGGCTTCCTCCGGCGAGGGCGGACGCCGGAGACGGTGAGACCCCGGCACCACCATCGTCGCGCCGCCCTCTTCGGTCATGCCTTCGCACGCGACGCAGAAGGTCGCGAGCAGATTGTGCTCGGGCAACGGTATCGGCATCCAGTTCGAGTCGGAGTGCACGCCTGGACCCCCCTGTCCCTTGCGCTTGATGCTGCCGACGATGCGGCCGACGCGCATGGCCTTGCCGCAGGCGAACTCCCCGAACGCCATGATCTTCGGCAAGGTCGCCACCTTGTCTACCGCGGGGTGCTTGCCGAGCAGCATCGGCGCGCCGGCCATGCCGCCCGCCTTGTCGCGCACCTTCGCGTACATGTGGATGGCCTCCCGCAGCTCGTCCATGAGGGAGGGCGGTCCGGCCTCTCGGATGAGGGCGTAGCCGTGCTCGCGGAAGTGCTCGACGGCGTCCATGAGGCCGAGTTCCTCGATGCGGGGCCGCAGCTCCTCGGAAAGCTCGTACGGTCCGACCCAGTTGGCGCCGAAATCTGCCGCCTGTTCGGCGAAGTCCGTTTCCGCTTCTGCCATGGTTGCCTCTCCCTTCGCGGAGTGATCTGCCACGATGCTAGCAGCGCCCCGTACCCGGAGCCAGTCGGCTCGTCCGGCCCAGTCACGCCGACCGTTCATGAAAGTGCAATGAACGCAGCCGGAGGCTTGCGACAATGGTCCCTTTGAGGAGATCGCCGGGCCGTGAGCCACTCACCGTTTCGAACGCTCGTCATCTGCACCGGCAACCGGGCGCGGTCGCAGATGGCCCACGGGTGGCTCCGTCACCTCGGGGGCGACCGCATGGTCGTAAGGAGTGCCGGAACGGAACCGAAGGGGGTGCACCCGGTGGCGATTCGGGTCATGGCGGAAGTCGGGATCGACATCTCCGATCACACGTCGGACCACGTGGACGAATACGTCGACGAGGACTTCGACCTCGTCCTGACGGTGTGTGACCACGCCAAGGAGGCCTGCCCTGTCTTCCCCGGCGCACGGCGAACGCTGCACCGCGCCTTCGAGGACCCGGACTATCCATGGATGGACGAGGAGGAGTTCAACGCGGTGTTCAGGCGCATACGCGACGAGATCGGCGACTTCAGCCGGGCATTGCTGGCGCGCGAACTGGGCGCGTGAGCTGACGCCGCTTTCAGCGCCAGCGGGTCGGCAAGACGTCAAGGCCACCCAGGCGCGCCGAAACCGCTTCCACCGCGGCTCGGTCCGCACCCTTCCAGCGCAGGTCGGCCAGGGACTCGGCCAGGGGGACATCTTCGATGAGGACGGCCAGGCGCCGGTAGAGACCCGCCTCCTCGCGCATCGCGTTGAGCGCGTCGGCGAGCCGGGCGGCGCCACGGACCCGGACCGCCCAAGTGGAAGGATCCGTCGGGATTGCGTCCACGGTTCCGTAGTGCGAGAGCAGGGTCGCCGCGGTCTTCGCGCCAAATCCCGGGACGCCGGGAATACCGTCCGCGGTGTCCCCGACCAGCGCCAGCCAGTCCGGGATGCTGGCCGGCGCCACGCCGTTCCGTTCCCGCACGCCGTCTTCGTCGATGACGCGGCGGCGGATGCGATCCACCTGCACGACCCGGGTGCCCGTGACACATTGCCCGAGGTCCTTGTCCGGCGTCAGGATGCGCACCTGGTCGACGTCGTCGCGCCAGCGCCACGCGGCGGTCGCCAGCGCATCGTCGGCTTCGTACTCATCCATCGACCACACCACGATGCCGAGGGCCGCCGTCACCTCTTCGACCAGGTCGAACTGGGCGGCGAGGGCGGGGTCCATGCCCTCGCCGGTCTTGTAACCGTCGAAGAGCCGGTTGCGGAACGATTCGACGGGATTGTCGAAGGCGACGGCGAGGTGGGTCGCCTGCTCGTCCGGGTCGTCCATGAGGCGCAGGAGCGATGCCGCGACGCCGACGGTGGCCTTCACGTCCTGGCCGTTCGGCGCCGTCCGGCTCGGCCGCGGCGCGTAGTGTGCGCGGAAGAGCTCGAAGGTGCCATCGACGAGGTGGAGACGCATGGTCACGGTTGGCTTTCGATCAGTTGGCGACGAGGACGTCGATGAGCCGATGCAGGAGCGCGTTCTGGCGGCCGTTCCGGTCGAGCATCGATATCGACACGCCGAACGCCAGGTCGAGCGCCGGGACATATCCGCCGACGGTGCCCCAGGCGCCGCTGTGGCCGAAGATCGTGTAGCCCGCGTGCTCGCTCGCGAAGATGCCGTGGCAGTACTGGTAGCCGCCCAGGCCCAGGCCGCCGGAGAAGGGGCCGCCGCGCTCGGGAACGATGGACGTCAGCATCGTGGCCAGGGTGGTGGGCTCGGTGAAGACCCTACCCTCGAACAGGGCCTCGTAGAACTTCGCGATGTCCGGCATCGTGGCGACCAGTCCACCGCCCCCGTAGAGGTCGAAGGTCGGCTTCCAGTCCCGGATGTTCGAGTCGAACAGGTACTGTCCGATGCGGGGCGCAACGTGCGGCGGATCCGGCTCCATGACCTCCCACCAGGTCGCGGCGAGTCCGAGGGCGTCGAAGCGGAGCAGGTCGCGCACGGCGGGGCCGAGCGTGGTCGCGCTCGCGGCCTGCACGATGTCGCCGAGGAGGATGTAGCCGCCATCCGAGTAGAGAAAGACGGCTCCGGGCGGACCGAGGGGGTCGCTGACCTCAGTCATGAAGGAGATAGTCCCGCTCAGGGTCCACTCGCGGTCCCGGTCGGTCTGGATCGCCTCGACGAAGGCATCGACGAGGTGGTCGCCGATGCCGCCGGTGTGTGTGAGCAGGTGCCGTACCAAGATCGCGTCGGTGGCGTACCCGTCGGACCGCAGGATGGCGTCGACCTCGTCGGACAGGTAGCGGTCGATCGAGCCGTCGAGGTTGAGCAGGCCCCGCTCCGCAAGCCGCAGGACGGCGGCGGACACGTAGGTTTTGGTCGTGCTGGCGAGCCGGGCCGGTTGATCCACGCGAATGGGCGTCCCCGACTCGCGGTCGGCAACGCCCGCCGCACCCGACCACTCAAGGCCCATCGCATCCGATCGCAGGTGGACCATGATCCCCGGAATGTCGGGATGTTCGGCCAGGAAGTCCGTGACCACCTGCTCGAGCGTCGCGGTGTCCGGCACCCTGGCGAGGGCCGAGGCAGACAGCAGGATAGCCGCACAGAAGGAGAGCAGTGTGGTCGGGGAACGGCGGGCGGACAGCATGTCCTTCCTCCGGGGCTGGTCTGATTGCGGTCGAGAGGATACCGTGTCGCGTTTGCACGGAGGCGTCGCACCACGGCGGCCGCTTCTCAGGGAGGATCGGAAGACCCGCCGGATGAACGCCCAACGTCCCCCGCTTTCCCGCAAACCAGGGCGCGTTACCGGCTGATGGCCGCTACCCCGCGCCCCCCACGCGTCGCCGGATTCACAGGCGGTGGCGTCGCGGGCCACCTCTGGCGGCTCGGGTCCTTCATGGCGCTCGGCTCGGTCGCCCTGAACGCCGCCCAGGTCGGCGAAGCCGTGTTCCTCGGCATGGTGGGCACCGAGGCGCTGGCGGCCATGGGGTTTGCCTTCCCCATCACGATCACGCTGTTCGCCTTCGCCGGGGGCATAGGGACGGGCGCGTCGTCGGTGATCGCGCGGGCGATGGGCGCCGGGGACCGCGAGCGGGGCGCCGTACTGGCGACCCACGCCCAGCTTCTCGGGTTCCTGGTCGGGGTGGCGCTCGGGATTCTCGGTGCGCTGTTCGCGGCGGACATCGTCACGGCGCTCGGCGCGAAGGGCGCCGTGCGGGACATGACGATCGCGTACCTGCGCGTCTACATGCTCGGCGTGCCGTTCTTCCTGCTTTCGATCGTGGGGTCGACGCTGCTGCGCGCCACGGGCCGGGCGGCGAGTCCGGGCATCGTGATGGCGGTCGGCTCGATCCTGCAGGTGCTCTTCTGCCCGATCCTGATTTTCGGGTGGCTGGGCCTGCCGGCACTCGGCATCGAAGGCGCGGCGTGGGCCTACGTGGCGTCCCGGGTGATCAGCGTCTGGGTCTACATGATCGTGATGTCGCGGGCCCGCATCCTGCGCCGGTCGCTGGCCGGACTCTGGGAGTCATGGCGCGCGATCCTGCACGTGGGCGGTCCCGCCATCGCGAGCGGACTCATCAACCCGGTCTCGATGCTGATCGTCACGCGGCTGCTCGCGGGCCACGGTCACGAAGTCGTCGCGGGATTCAACGTGGCGGCGCGGGTCGAGATGCTCGCGCACATGATCCTCTGGTCCGCCTCGTCCTCCATCGAGCCGTTCGTGGGCCAGAACTGGGGCGGACGGCGCTTCGACCGGGTCCGGTCGGCGCTGAAGATCACCGAGGGCTTCTGCGTCGTGTGGGGCCTTTTCACGTTCACCGTGCTCGCGTTGTCGGGCGAGTTCCTCGTTTCACTCATCGACGACAACGCCATCGTCGTTGCGGTGGCCGTGGCGTTTTTCCTGATCGTTGCGCCGAGTATCGGCGGCATGGGCGTGATGCAGGTCGCGATCGCGTGCTTCAACGCGCGCGGCAAGCCGATGCCGGCCCTGACGATCTCCGTGCTGCGTACCTTCGTCTTCTACGTGCCCCTGTGCATCGTGGGCAACGCGCTGTGGGGGTACATCGGCATCTTCGTCGCGACGGCGATCACGAACGTGGTGATGGGGGTGGCGGGCTGGTACTGGAACCGGGCGTCGGTCATGCGGTTCGTGGCGCGGCAGGCGGCGGGTTGAGCGACAGGTATGTCCAGGTCCCCGGCCTGGAGTAATCTGAGCTTGGACTTCCGGAGAGACGACCTGCCATGAGCGAACTTGCGATGGACACCCGCGCCACCATCATTCCCACGCTGCGCTACCGCGACGCGCACGCCGCGATCGACTGGCTGCAGCGCGCATTCGGATTCCACGCGCAGTTCGTGGTGCCCGACGGCGAAGGCGGGGTGGCGCACGCCCAGCTCACGTTCGGCAACGGCATGATCATGCTGGGGTCGGCCCGCGAGGACGAGTTCGGGCGGATGCAGCGCCCGCCCGAGTCCGCGGACGCCCCGGTGTCGCAAAGCCCGTACGTGATCGTCACGGACGTGGACGCGCACCACGCCCGGGCGGTCGAGGCGGGTGCGGTGGTCGTGATGGAACCGGAAGACAAGGACTATGGCGGCCGCGGCTATGGCTGCCGTGATCCGGAGGGCAACCTCTGGAGCTTCGGCAGCTACGACCCGTGGGCGGAGGAAGACGCCGCGGCGCCGTGAGCACCGCGTCCATCCGGTGCCTCAGAGACTGGGTGGCCGAGTCCAGTTCTCGACTACGACCTCCGGGACTCCGTGGAAGTCCTTCTCGTTGTTGGTGACCAAGGTCACGCCCAGCGAGACGGCGTGGGCAGCTATCTGCCGATCGTAGGCGCCCCGCCGAGAGGGCGCCGCGGCCTGTATGCGCCCGAAGGCCCTTGCGGCAGCGGCGTCGAACGGCATGACCGCGATTGAGGAGAGCACCTCAAGGGCATCGTTCCTCGCCACAACGGGGTCATCGCTTTTGGCGAATCCGACCTCAAGCTCGCCAAGAGTCACCGCCGAGATGGCGAGGTCGCCCGCATTGCATGCGTCCAGGCGTTGGTCCAGGTATCGGCTACCTCCGAGGATCGCGTAGATGCAGATGTTCGTGTCGAGCATGTACTTCATGGATTCCGGCGTCCACGTGGTTCCCCCCGGGCGCGCGGAGGCGCGGCCCAGTCACGCTCATCCTGGATGGGTTGTTCGCGGACAAATCCCCGGAAGTGAGGCGCGAGCTTGCGCAGTGCCGCGCCCAGACCGGTGAGCGGGCGCCTCGCGGGCCGCACGATCAACTCGTCGCCCCGGCGCTCGATCTCGACCTCGATGTCCACGCTGTCGAAGGCAAGCGCCTTCGGAATGCGAACCGCCTGACTGTTGCCGTTGCGGAACAGGCGCGTTGACTTGACGATGGGATGTGGCTCGCTCATGGCGCGGTTACCCAAGAGAGTCTCCGGCTCGGTTCGACCCAGAGTGTAGGCAGACTGACGACCCATGTAAATACGGATGTGTGTACATAATCCGAGGGCGCCGCGATGCTAATTGCGCTTGCAAAACAAAATGCCTGCTTTTGATTTACAAGGATGATTCCACGTCATGCCCACGAGCAGGTCGGCAGGGCATTGGCCGCCAGGCCGCGGTCGCACTGATCGGCCCGCGCCAAGTAGGCAAGACGACGCTCGCGGTGGAAATCGCGGGGGAACTGCCGGAACCCCCGGGCGCGGCGCGGCCGTGGGCGGTCGAGATCAAGCTGGGCCTAGCGCCAACCCTCGGACGCGGCTTCCACCATGCCCGGGAGGATGTTCGGCCCGAACGCTGCTTCGTCGTTTACTCGGGCACGGAGCGCTATCCCCTGGCACCCGGCGTCGAAGCGATCGGGCTGCAGCAGATGGCGGAGTTGCTTGCGGAAGCGTAGGGGAGCTTTACCGGTTGACGCGGAGCGTGTGCGCCAGTCGCCGCAGGTCCTCCCAGTCGTGCCGCCGCGTCCCCGTCAGGTAGAGCGTGATCCGACCACGCGAGGCGTCACGCACGCTGAGCACCAGTGTGCGCAACTCTGCCTGCGACTCGGGCGCGTGCCAGTCGACGGTGACTTGCTCCGCCACGACATTGCCGTGGAGCACGGCCGTGTCGGCGTCCGTGACCGGGTCCGGTCCTTCCCCGTCCGAAGGCCGAGGGAAGGGGCGCCCCCTGTCTCCCACCGCAAGCAGGGAGGCGACGTACGCCTGCGCCAACTCTGCCACGTCCGTGCCGGCGTCCGGCGTGACTTCCAGGTCCATCCGCGGGACGCCGTAGGGCGATGCCACGCTCAGGAGCTTGTCCGTCCCCTCGACGACGGTGGTGTACGAAGCGGGATACAGGACCGACACCCCGTGCGCCCTGTCCTCGAATACGCGCAGGCGCCAGTCGGGCGCGTCCGGCTCGGGCACGAGATCCCGGGCGACCCGCAACCCGATGCCGTCGAACAGCGCATCCGGCGGGTCGTCGCTCCGGTCGGCCGACCGCAGGCTCGGCAGGTCGTATCCGAAGGAGCCGCCGCGGATGCTATACGCGGCGCAGTCCTCCTTGTGTAGCGCAGAGCCGTCGGCGGGCACGTCGGCGTAGCTGCGTTCGTAGCAGTCCTGCAGCCACTCCCAGACGTTGCCGGTCATGTCATGCAGGCCGAAGGCGTTCGGCTTGAACCGTCCGACAGGCGCCATGTCCGCGAAGCCGTCGCTGCACGCGGTGGTGACCTGTTCGGGGGACACGGCGTTCAGGGACTGGTCGGGGACGTTGCCGTACTCGCAGAGCAGTTCCTGATCGTCTCCGAAGTGGTAGACGGCGTCGCTGCCGGCACGCAGCGCGTACTCGAACTCCGCCTCCGTCGGCAGCCGGTACCGGCCGCCCGTACGCAGGCCGAGCCAGTGCACGTACGCGTTCGCGGCGTGCCAGTCGATGCAGGAAGCGGGGTAGTCGAGACGGAACTCGCGCCCGAGGTTGTTCCAGGTGCCGGTCTCGTCCCGGGCCCACACGCCGTCCTGGTTCGCATCGGAGAAGCAGCCGCTGGGCATCTCGTAGCCGGTGTCCTGCACGAAGCGGCCGAACTGTCCGTTTGTCACCTCGAACACGCCGAGCGCGAACGCCGGCACCGAGACCCGAACGCGCTTCCCGCCAGGTCCCTCGACGTCGTCTTCATCGTGGTTGCGGGAGTCGAGGCCGCGCCCCGGTTCGTCCTGTGGCGACCCGCGCAGGAAGTCGCCGGCCGGGACCACGACCATCTCGGGGCAAGTGGAGCAATCCCGGAACCGACCCGAAGTCTCCTCGGACTCGCCGAAGACCGCACCGACCAGCAGCATCGCCGCTACCGCCAACCTAACCCGACATGGCGCGTTTCTGTCGACCATCACGCATAGCCAATCGCTTCAGGAACATCGTATCGCTATGCATCCAGCGACGTGATCCGGTCCCCTCGACGTATCTCGCCGTCAGCGAGAATCTCGGCGAAGAGCCCGCAGCGGTGGATGAGCGCCTTGATCAACCGCCTGCCGGTCACTTCGTTGAGGCGCGCGCAGGGCTCGTTCAGCTTCAGGCCACGAAGTACCGCACCACCCGCCTGGAAGCGCTGCCCGACGAGGTGGGTCAGAGGGACGCCACGAGTGACGATGTTCATGCGGCACTCTTCCGGCGCGAGCTTCAGGCTGTGGTCTCGCAAGATGGTCTCGAGCACTTCGTTCTCGAAGAGCGTGATCTGGCGGCGTGCGCCCTTGGACTGCGAGAAGTGCCCCGACTCTCTGCCAAGACAATACCGGTCTCCGCGAACCCCCTGGCCCGCGATCGCTTCGATGGCGTCCGGGGACAGCATGTGCGCGCCCCCATCCTCCGCGAAATGTACGGAAAGAACCTCTCCCTGCCAGACCACAGACACGCTCTCCGCTACAGGTCGAGTTGCAGTTTCGCCTCGACATGGACTCATTGAAAGGTCCAGAATAAGACAAACCAGTAGTACCAATTCATCTTGTGCTCCAACTGGCATTGGACCCGCATCGTCCGCTGAACCGAAGCATCTACGCCGCGTTGCGCGAGGCCGTTCTGGAACGGCGGATTGTCCCGGGCAGCAAGCTGCCGTCGTCCCGGGCACTCGCCGCGGACCTGGGCGTGTCCCGCAACACGGTGCTCTACGCCTACGAGCAGCTGGCGGCCGAGGGTTACGTGGAGACCCGGGTCGGCGCCGGGACGTACGTCGTCGACTCGCTGGTGAGTGGCATGCCGGCAGGGGGGCGAGGCAGACGTCCTGGCGGAGGACGACGCAAGCTCTCTTCTCTCGGCGTGCGGCTTGCGCGCGACGGATCCCTCGGACTCGGAGACCAGCGCCGCGAGGCCACCCGCTACGAGTTCCGATTCGCGGGAGCGGGGCACGAGCAGGAGACGCTGAATGCCTGGGCACGGCTGGTGGGGCGCCGGGCCCGCAGCCTGTCGCGGGCTCCGACGGGCTATCAACGGCCCGGTGGCTCCTCCGAACTGCGCGAGGCCCTGGCAGGGTATCTGGCGCGCGCCCGCGGTCTCACTTGCCGACCGGAGCAGATCGTGGTCACACAGGGTTCCCAGCAGGGCATCGACCTGTGCCTGCGCCTGCTCGTCGACGCGGGTGACCGCGTGGTGATCGAGGAGCCGCACTACGCCGGGTACGGGAGTTGCCTGCGCGCTTGCGGCGCTTCCGTACTCCACGTCCCGGTAGACGCCGCGGGGATGCAGGTGGAACTGGTGGCCGGACTGGAGCACGCCAAGGTCGTATGCGTCACGCCCTCGCACCAGTTTCCCACCGGGGGCGTGATGCCGCTCTCACGACGCCTGCGCCTGCTCGACTGGGCCCGACAGCACGGTACCGTCGTGCTCGAGGATGACTACGACGGCGAGTTCCGGCATGAGGGTCGCCCCATCGAGTGCCTTCACTCGCTCGACCCGGAGCAGCAGGTGATCTACCTGGGCACGGCGTCGAGGATGCTGTTTCCGGCGCTCCGAATCGGATGGGCCGTCGTACCCGAGGATCTGGTGGAAGCCTGCCAGCGCCTCAAGGCGATCGCGGACCGGGACACATCGAGTCTGGAACAGTTGGTGCTTGCGGATTTCATCGGCGGCGGCTGGCTGGAGCGGCACGTCCGGCGTGCCCGCAAGCGATACGCCGTCCGGCGCGCCGCATTCCTGGAAGGCCTTGGGCGCGAACTCGGCTCGCGCGCGGAGCTGGCCGGCGCAAGCGCGGGCACGCATGCCTTGCTGCGTCTCCCGGAGCTTCCGGCCAGCCGCTTCGCAGACTTGCGCCAAGCCTGCCGGGAACGCGGCGTAGGCATCTACTCAGCCGCTCAATGCTATGCGCGACCACCGGACTGTGTGGAGTTGCTCGCCGGTTACGCCTCCCTCGAGGAGCCGGACATCGCTGTTGGCGTGAGGAAACTCCGGGAAGCGCTGGACAGCTTGGGCGCGATCAGCCAGACACCCTGACCTCGTCCGACCCCACCGGCAACTCGAAGCGCATGCCCTCGACCGTCAGTATCACCTCGTCGGGCAGACCGCGTCGGAAGACGTCCTCCATGAAGGCGTTCGCCGGGGCAGGCACGAGGTGATACAGCGCGAGCTGGCGGACTCCGGCTCGCTCGGCGAGGGCGACAAGTTCGTCGGTGTGGGCGTGGTAGTCGAGAACATCGCGCAGGATCTGGGCGCCGCGCGGGTTCGCCTGCTCGTTCGCCCGCGCCAGGGCCAGCACGAGGTGTTCCGCGAGTGCATCGGTCAGGAGCAGGTCGACGCCTTCCGCAGCCGCGACCAGTGACGGCACCACGACGGTGTCTCCGGTGACGACGACGGACCTGCCGCGGTAGTCGAATCGGTAGCCGAAGGCCGGCGCGACCGGCGAGTGATCGACCGGGAACGCGCGGATGCGCAGGCCGTCCTCGTCGTGGACGAGTCCAGGCTCGATAGTGCGTGCCGCGAGGACCCCGAGTTCCGGCGGCATGAGCGCCATGCCATGGTGCTCGGTACGGTAGGCGGCGTCCATGGCGAAGGCGCGGTTGAAGCCGGCCACGACCTCCTCGACGCCTTCGGGCCCCACGACCTGGAGCGGGGCACTGCGGCCGGCGGCCCAGGAGTTGATGTTGTGGTCGCCGATGGCGCCGATATGGTCCGAGTGGTAGTGCGTGAGGAAGATGGCCCGCATGGACGCCACGGGTAGCCGCCCCAACATGGTCACCTGGGCGGAGCCAGAGCCGGCGTCGACGAGGAAGAGGTCGTCTCCCGCCACGATCGCGATGCAGGCCTGCGCCCGTCCCGGCGCCGGGAGGGGCGAGGCGCTGCCGCAGACGAAGACGTGCAGGCTGTCCGGATCAAGCGGCTCCTGCCCCTCGATCAGGGCGGAGAGCATGCGCTCGAGCACCAGATCCTGCCCGACGCGCGTCTGCGTGGCGAACCAGTAGACGATCGCCCCGACGACCGCGATGACGACGAGCGCCGTCGCGATGCGTTTCATGCAGTCACTCGTCCGACGCGAGGACCAGCGTTCCGGTGGTCGACAGGGTGCCGCCGGTGCCGTTCACGACGCACGTCCGGGCGTTCGTCTGCTTGCCCTCGATGCCGTGCACACCGTCCTCCGCCGTTCCCGAAAGCTGCCGATACGCCTCGACCAGTAGCTGCATGCCATACATGCCGGAGTGGTTGAAGGACAGGCCGCCCCCGTTGGTATTGATGGGGAGCCGCCCACCGGGAGCGGCGTGGCCTTCCTTCCACAGCGTGTAGCCCTTGCCGCGCGGGGCGAGGCCGAGCATCTCCGCGGTCATCGCGGCGGTGATCGTGAACGAGTCGTAGATCATCGCCATCTCCATGTCCTGCGGCCCGAGGCCCGCCATCTCGTAAGCGATGGCCGAGGAGCGCGACGCGGAGGTGGCGGTGAAGTCCACCATCTCGAGCATGTTCTGGTGCCCCATGGACTCGCCGGCGCCGGCGATCCAGACTGGGCGCGTGCGCAGGCTCTTCGCGATCTCGGGCCGCGCGACGATCACCGCGCCGCCGTGGTCCGTCACCAGGCAGCAGTGGAACAGCGTCAGCGGCCAGGCGATGAGCCGGGCTTCCATGACGTCCTCCACCGTGATGGGCCCGCCGAAGGGGTTCGTGTCCTTCGAGAACATGAGCGCCCGGGGATTGAGCATCGCCCACTGCCGCGTGACGACGGAGACGTGCGCGAAGTCCTCGGGCGTCGTGCCGAAACTGTGCATGTGGCGCACCATGGCGTGCGCGTAGTTGGACGGCGCCCCGAAGACGCCGTAGGGGATCGTCATCTCGGTGCCGGGATCGATCTCTCCCGCCACCGGCCGTCCCCCGCCGCCGGCGCCGCGGTAGGACCAGCCGGCCTGCCCGTGACTCACCAGCGCGATGTCGATGATGCCGGCATGGATCGCGGCGAGGGCGTGGTGGACGTGCACCTGGAACGAACAGCCGCCGACCGTCGTGGTGTCGAGGTAGTGGGGCCGGATCCCGAGGTGTTCCGCGATCTGTTGCGACCAGCCGGTCGAGAAGACGCCCTCGATGTCGGAGATGGGGATGCCCGTGAGGTCGGAGACGTTCTTGATCGCCTCGATGTGGTGCTGCAGCGACGTGACCTTGGGTCCGCGCTCTTCCGGGTAGCCGATCTCGTTCGATTCCGCGGCGCCAACGATGGCGGCGGCGTTCTTGAGGTTCGCTGCCATCAGGAAGCCTCCGCCAGGCGCCAGAAGGGGATGTGCGTGTCCTCGTCCGCCTCTTCGAACTCGACCCGGACCTCGGCGCCGATCTCGATGGTCTCCGGGTGTTCTGCGTCAACCCCCCGGAGCACGGTGAGCATGCGGTCGCCCTCGGCGAGGTCGATGTAGGCGGTGACGTAGGGCACTTCCTTCGCCCAGCCCCCGAAAGCCCGGTGCTGGACGGCGAACGTGTGGATGCGCCCTGCGCCGCTTCCCTCGATCCACTCGATGTCAGTCGAGTGACAGAAGGGGCAAATCAGGCGCGGATACCAGTGCACGCGGTTGCAACTCCTGCACCGGGGCAGCATCAGTTTGCCCTCCTTCGCGCCGTCCCAGAACGGCTGGGTATGCAGCCCTTTGGGAGGGATGGGTTTGTCGTAGGCCACGCGTCCAGAATCCCGTCGAGTGATGGGGGCGGCGAACATACCATGCCTGCCTCGCGGAGCGCAGGTGCGCGCCACGCGCACGGATTCACCGTACGGCCGGTGCTAGGGTAAGGTTATTTCTTGCCCGGACTCCCAACGCGGACGGAACACCATGAGCGCCGTGAAGAAGACCGTCTCGCTGCCCCCCGATCTGGCCCGTGCCGCGGAGCAGATAGCCCGCGCGGAAGGCAAAACGCTGAGCGGCGTGGTACAGGACGCGCTCCGTGACGCCCGCGCCAAGCGTTTGCGCCAGGAACTGGGGGGCTTGCAGGGTCACTGGGGCAGAAAGGCGAAGGAGCAGGGGATCCTGAGCCAAGGCGACCTGGAGCGTTTCTTGAGGTCGTGAAGGTGGTGTTTGACCACGAACGCGCTGGTGTCCGCTCTCGCCTTGCCGGGTGGACGAGCCGACACGGCGATCCGGAGGATCGTCCAGGGCGAGGACTCGCTACGTATCCTGCGTGACCTGTCCGTCCTCCGCACGGCAGTCGCGGTCGTCGCGCCGTTAGGAGGTCAGCCTCCGAGATGCTCCAGCACGGCCTCGTTCCACGCGTCCGGAAACTCGAAGTACGGCGAGTGCCCCGCCTCGGGAATCTCCACCAAACGACTCGTCGGCAGTTCCGCATCGAGCATCCGCATCATCTCCGGCGGGAAGATCCAGTCGTGGGGTCCCGTGACGATGAGGATCGGCACCGTCGACTTCCTGGCCGCCTCGAGATCCCAGCCGGCGCCGAACAGCCGCTCGCCGAGGTCGGTCGGCGGCCTGGGTGGCGCGAGCCGGCTGATCTGGCGGTACTGGAAGGCCCGAACGGGGTCCGCGATGTCGGATGGCCGACCCCGTGACTGGCGCTCCTGGATCTCGTCGGTGGTCATGAACGCGTCCATCGCTTCGGTCGTAAGGCCGCCGTAGGTGTTGGCCAGCGTCAGCGAGAGCGTCCGTTCGGGATGGCGCAGCGCGAACCCGGCGACCGCCCAGCCGCCCATGGACTGGCCGATGACATGGGCCTTGTCGACCCCGAGATGGTCCAGAAGGCGGCCGAGATCCTCGACCGCAGTGTTCGGATCGCCGGCGCGGCCCGCCGTGTTCGTGGACTTGCCCCAGCCCCGCTGGTCCCACGTGATGACGCGGTACTTCCCCGCCAGCACCGGCGTCTGGTGCATCCAGATGGCGTGGCTGCCTCCGGCGCCGTGGGAGAGCACCACGGCGTCGCCGCTGCCGGTGCTCTCGTAGTAGATCTGTTCGTTGCCGAAGACGGCGAAGCCGGCGTCGGTCTCCGGGACCTGGGCCGCAGCCCCGGCGCTCAGCAGCGACGCGGTGACGATGGCGAGGGCTGTTCTGTACATGGGACGTCCTCCGAGCGGGTCAGTCGATGATGGCCTGGTAGGTCAGGACCTGCATGAGGTCTCGCACGGGATAGGTGCCGTCCGGGAGCACCTGCGTGTGCACGATGCCGACCAGGTCCTCCTCGTAGTCCACCCAGAAGTGGGTCGTCGCGGCGCCACCCCAAGCGTAGGTCCCCGGGGACGCCGGCAGGCCCGATGTGGCCGGGTTGGTGATGACTGATCCGGTGATCCCGAAGCCGGCGCCCCAGGCTCGGCCCCCACCGCCCAGCATGCCGAACAGGGTGGTCATCGGGTCATCGGGAAAGTCCGGCGTCAGGTGGTTCGACGTCATGAACTCGACGGTCTTGCGGCCGAGCAGGCGCTTGCCGTCATACTCGCCCTTGTTGGCGAGCATCTGGGCGAACCTGAGGTAGTCGCCGACAGTGCCGACCAGGCCCCCACCTCCCATTTCGACCGTGGGGGGCTCGCGGTAGGAGCTGGTTTCCGGGGCGTCCGCGAGCTGCATCCCGCCGTCCGGCGTGGGCGTGTAGTTGGAGGCGAAGCGGTCCAGCTTGTCCGCCGGCACGTGGAAGCCGGTATCCACCATGCCGAGCGGATCGAAGATGCGTTGCTGCAGGAACTCCCCGAAGGACATGCCGGAGACCACTTCCACCAACCGCCCGAGCACGTCCATGCCGACGCTGTAATGCCACTCCGTGCCCGGCTGCGCCACGAGAGGCAGCTCCGCCAGGGCCTCGACCCAAGCCTCGAGGCTGTCGGGGGGCGAGGTCTCCGTCGGCGCGTCCAGCACTTCCGCGTACATCTTGCCCACCGGCGTCGGGAAGAACCCGTAGGTGAGTCCCGCGGTGTGCGTCGCAAGTTGCTGGATGGTGATCGGACCGGCCGGTTCGGTCTGGATCTCGCCGTCCTGCTCCCCGAGGTATACCTCCATATCCGCGAACTCCGGCAGGTACTTCGCGATCGGGTCGGTCATGAGGAAGTGCCCCTCCTCGAAGAGCATCATCACGGCGGCGCCCGTGACGGGCTTGGTCTGCGAGTAGAGCCGGAAGATCGTGTCCCGCTCCATCGGGAGTTCGGCCTCGACGTTGCGCAGGCCGGCCGCCTCGAAGTGGACGATCTTGCCGCGCCGGGCGACGAGCGAAACCGTTCCCGGAATATGGCCGGCGTCGATCAGCCGGCCCAGGCCCTTGCCGATCCGCTGCAGTCGCTCGCTCGACATGCCGACGCTTTCGGGCTCCGCCATCGGCAGGCTGTCCGCGTCGGCGCGGGCGGTCGGCGTGGTCAGAAACGCCGCGAGCAGCGGCGCGCCCAGCCACGCGAAGACCGCGAGGGTGTGTCTGGTGGTCATGTCTCGCTCCCGGGTGTCAGTCGATGATGGCCTGGTACGTGAGCAGCTGCATGAGCTCACGCACCGGGTAGGTCCCGCTTGGCGTGAGCTGCGTGT
>VXNE01000191.1 GCA_009840715.1 Gammaproteobacteria bacterium | reverse complement strand
GGGCACCGTGCACCGCGACACGACCCTGGTGCTCGATTCCGCGCGCAAGATGGGCGGGGACGACGTCGCCGGGGTGGGCAACAACGCGGCCTATGGGCAGGTGATCGCCGAGCACGAGGCCGGCGAGGGCTACTATGCGTTCGTGCACATGGCGCGGCGCTATCCGGACGACGACATGACGCCCGAGGTGCGCGCGTGGTTCGAGGGCTACGTCGAGCGTTTCGGCGAAGAGCCGGGCTTGCCCGCCATGGAAGGCTGGCGGGGCGCGGACCTCGTGGTGCAGGCGCTCGAGATCGCGGGCCGCGACCTCACCCGCGAGAAGCTCGTCGCCGCGCTCGAGAGCATGCACGACGTCACGGACATGTTCGGCTACCACCTGTCCTTCGGTCCTGATGACCACAAGGGGGCAAGCGAATCGGTCCTGAGCGTGGTGCGGGACGGACGTTGGGTCACGCTCGCGCAGCGGATCAGCTACTGAGCCGCCGATGGTGAATCGCCGGCGGGCGCTGGCCGGCGTGGGCGGGCTCATCGCTGCAGCACCTGCCCTGGGCCAGAAGCCGCGCCGCATGAAGCCCCGGGAGGGCGACGTGCTGGTGCACGCGTTCGGCGAGCGGGCCGGCGCGACCCTGGCTTCCGGCGACGTCGGGCCGCGGCCCGTGGCGGCGTATGCAATGGATCCGGCCAGCGGCATCGTGCGTGACGGCTCCCTCAACAACCAGCTCCTGGTGGTCCGCGTCGCGGGGGACGACGTCTCGTCGAAGGCGTTGCGCTATGCGGTCCCGGACGCGCCGGGCACGGACGTACTGATCGTCTACTCCGCCTCGTGCACGCACACGGGCTGCGAGATCAACGGCTGGGACGACGAGACGCGGCGGCTGAAGTGTCCCTGCCACGATTCGCAGTTCGACGTGGCCGACGCGGCGCGGGTCGTGAACGGCCCGGCCCCGCGGCCGCTCGCCATGCTCCGGGTGGCGCTCACGGACGGGGCGCTGCATGTGACGGGCGGTTTTTCGCGGCGCGTCGGGCCGGAGCCGCCCTGATCCCGGACGATCCGTGGCAACATCGGGACCGGTGGCGTGGCCGTGCCACGCCTTGTGAGCCAAGGGAGAGGACAGCGATGCGTTGGACCAATGTGATCGGGTTGGGGTGGTGGTTACTCGCAGGTGCCGCGTGGGCGGTGGAGTACTCGCCGGTCACGGACGCGAGGCTCGCCGAGCCGGAGCCCGGCAACTGGCTCATGTACCGGCGCACCTTCGACTCCCACGGCTACAGCCCCCTGAACCAGATCGACGTGGACAACGTCCACGAGCTCAAGCCCCTCTGGACCTTCTCCACGGGACTGCGGGAAGGGCACCAGGCGCCGCCGGTGGTCAACGACGGGGTGATGTTCGTCACGACCCCGCACAACCACGTCCTGGCCCTGGACGCGGGTTCTGGAGACCTCCTCTGGCGCTACCAACGCGACCTGCCGGAAGACCTCTCCCAGATGCACCCCACCAACCGGGGCGTCGGGCTGCACGGCAACCTGGTGTACATGGCGACGGCGGACTGCTTCCTGGTCGCGCTCGACGCGCGGACGGGCGAAGTCGTGTGGGAGGCCGAGGTCGAGGACTACGGCACGGGCTACTACATGACGCTCGCGCCCCTGGTCGCCGAGGGCAGGGTGATGGTCGGCGTGTCCGGCGGGGAGTTCGGCATTCGCGGCTTCGTGGCGGCTTTCGATGCCGCGACCGGAGAGCCAGCCTGGAAGACCTACACCATCCCGGCGCCCGGCGAGCCCGGCAGCGAGTCCTGGGGCGGGGACTCATGGAAGACGGGCGGCGTGCCCGTCTGGCTCACCGGCAGTTACGATCCTGCCACCGGCATCTCATATTGGGGTACCGGAAACGGCGGACCCTGGACCGGGGACGTCCGTCCCGGGGACAACCTGTACGCGACGTCGGTCCTCGCGCTCGACGTGGGGACCGGGGCGCTCACGGGCTATCACCAGTACCACTGGAACGACTCCTGGGATTGGGACGAGGTGTCGGCGCCGCTCCTGATCGACTTCATGCGGGGCGACCGCACGATCGCGGGCCTCGTGCACGCGGGCCGCAACGGCTACCTGTGGTTCCTGGAGCGCGAGCCCGACGGCATCGGCTTCGTGGATGCGAAGCCGTACGTGCGGCAGGACGTCTTTACGGCGCTCGACCCGGAGACGGGCCGTCCGTCCTACGACGAGTCGAAGAAGCCGGCCGTCGGCCGGGGCGCGACGTTCTGTCCGTCGCTCTGGGGCGGCAAGGACTGGCCGCCGGCCGCGTTCTCCCCCCGAACACGGCTGCTCTACATCCCCGCCAACGACAACATGTGCGGCCACATGGAGGGCGAGGCGGAGGAATACCGGCCCGGCCGCACGTTCATGGGCAACGACGCGGACGAGGGGCGGATCATCATCGACGAGGGCGTCACGTCCCTCGGGGAGCTGCAGGCCTGGAACGTCGACACCTTCGAGGAGGTTTGGAGCGTGCCCTTCGAGAAGAGTCACAACTGGGGCCCCGTGCTCGCCACGGCGGGCGACCTCGTGTTCCTCGGCGGCACCAACGACCGCTATTTCCGCGCGTTCGACGCGCGTAGCGGCCAGCTGCTGTGGCAGCAGCGGACCAACTCGGGCATCACCGGCGTTCCGGTGTCCTACCTGGTGGACGGGCGCCAGTACATCGCCGTGGTGTCGGCCTGGGGCGGCGACGCGG
>VXNE01000686.1 GCA_009840715.1 Gammaproteobacteria bacterium | reverse complement strand
ATCTACGCATTTCACCGCTACACAGGAAATTCCGCCTCCCTCTACTACACTCTAGTCCGCCAGTTTGAAGTGCAGTTCCCAGGTTGAGCCCGGGGATTTCACACCTCACTTAGCGAACCGCCTACGCGCGCTTTACGCCCAGTAATTCCGATTAACGTTCGTACCCTCCGTATTACCGCGGCTGCTGGCACGGAGTTAGCCGGTACTTCTTCTGTGGTTAACGTCAACGCCCCATGGTATTAGCATGGAGTTTTTCTTCGCCACTGAAAGTGCTTTACAACCCTAGGGCCTTCTTCACACACGCGGCATGGCTGTGTCAGGCTTTCGCCCATTGCACAATATTCCCTACTGCTGCCTCCCGTAGGAGTCTGGACCGTGTCTCAGTTCCAGTGTGGCTGATCGTCCTCTCAGACCAGCTATGGATCGTAGCCTTGGTGAGCCTTTACCTCACCAACTAGCTAATCCAACGCAGGCTCCTCTGATAGCGCGAGGTCGCGCACCGACTTGCGCCGGCGCGTTGAGATCCCCCGCTTTCATCCGTAGATCGTATGCGGTATTAATCCGAGTTTCCTCGGGTTGTCCCCCACTATCAGGCAGATTCCTACGCGTTACTCACCCGTCCGCCACTGTACTCACCCCCGAAGGGGCTTTCTCGTTCGACTTGCATGTATGAGGCCTGCCGCCAACGTTCAATCTGAGCCATGATCAAACTCTTCGATTTTAATCGTTCGGGCCTGCGGACTTAAGGGAACGGCTCGCGCCGCACCGTCCTCCGCGGACCCAGAGTTGCCAGGGCTCCACGTTTACGAGCGCCCACACGAATGGCTTGTTTCGATTTTCAAAGAGCGGGACGCCGGGGGGTTCCCGGCGGCCAAGGGGAGCGAATTATACGCCTGTCGAACCGGCCCGCAAGCGGCAGATCGAACTTTTTTCGGGGCCCCGCATCGGGCCCCGCGGGAGGACGTCACGTCGCGGCGTGCACCGCGAGGTGCCAGGCCTTCCGGCCGCGACGTATGAGGTGGTAGCGGCCGTGCAGGGCGGTGTCGGCCGAGAGCGCCTGCTCCACGTCCCGCACGGGAGCGCCGTTCACGGATACGCCGCCGCTCGATATCAACCGGCGGGCGGCTCCCCGCGAAGGGGCGAGGCCCGCGTCGGCCATCGCCGCGGCCACTCCCGTCCCCGCCGGCAGCTCCGTGCATCCCATGCCGTCGAGCCGGAGCTGCTCGAAGTCGGTCGGTCCGAGCGCGTGGATGTCCCCGCCGAAGAGCGCCGCCGTGATCCGCTCCGCCGAGCCGAGACCCGCCTCGCCGTGGACGAGCCGGGTCACCTCGCCGGCGAGCAGTTTCTGCGCGGCCCTTCCGCCGGGGTCCTCCACCGCCGCGGCCACCGCCTCGTCGATGGCCAGGACATCGAGGAACGTAAAGGTGCGCAGCCACGCCGGCACGTCCGCATCCGCCGCGTTGAGCCAGAACTGGTAGAAGGCGTAGGGCGACGTGAGGGACGGGTCGAGCCACACCGTGCCGCTCTCGGACTTGCCGAACTTCCTGCCGTCCGCCTTGGTCACGAGGGGCGTCGTCAGAGCGTACGCCTCGCGCGCCAGCGCGCGGCGTATCAGTTCTACGCCGCCGACGATGTTGCCCCACTGGTCGCTTCCCCCGATCTGGACGCTGCAGTCGTGGCGCCTGGCGAGTTCCAGGAAGTCCATCGCCTGCAGCACCATGTAGCTGAACTCGGTGTAGGAGATCCCCGCTCCCTCCCGCGTCAGCCGCGACTGCACGCTGTCGCGCCGCACCATCGCGTTGACCGAGAAGTGCTTGCCGACATCGCGCAGGAAGGCGATGACGGGCAGTTCCGCCGTCCAGTCCAGGTTGTCGACGACCAGTGCGGCGCCAGCGCCGGAGAAATCCAGGAAGGCGGAGGCCTGCTCCCGGATGCCGGCTGCCCACTGGCGCACCGTGTCGCGGCTGTGGAGGATGCGCTCTTCCGACTTGCCGCCCGGATCCCCGATCAGCCCGGTGGCGCCGCCGATCAAGAGGATGGGCCGGTGCCCGGCCCGCTGGAAGCGGCGCAGTCCCAGCAGCGGCACGAGGTTACCGACCTGGAGGCTCGCCGCGGAAGGGTCGAAGCCGCAGTAGACCGTCCGTCGCCCGGTCTGGAGGTGTGACGTCAGTCCAGCCTCGTCCGACACCTGTGCGACGAGGCCGCGTTCGAACCACTGACGCAGGAGCGATGCCATGCGGCGCAAACTATCAGGAACCCCGCGGGCGGACCAAGTCCCCGTGGATGGCGCCTGCGAAGACCGGGCCGGGTAGTGGGCAGTTGACCACTCTCCATTTCTTCTCCATTGCATCTCCATCGCGCACGCGCGCTCGACGGAGTGCAGGGCCGGCCCCGGGGCGCTATAATCCACAGCTTACGGGCGTTTGCGGGATCCTCGCTGATCCGCCCCGGCGGATCGCCAGCTTTGAACATCAGAAAGTTCCCAGCATCGCACGCTCTCGTCTCGGGCCTGCTCGCCATCGTGATCGTCGCCGCGGCGGCCGTGAACCGGGGAGCCCCCGAAGGGGGCGGAAGAGTCTCCACCGACACGATCCTGGACGGGGTCGCCGCCGAGATGTCCGTCCTCGATCGCGTCACTTCCCCGCCCGACCTCGAAACCACGACCTCGCCTCCCGCCCCCCCCCTACCCGGCGGCTCGCGCCGGTCGGAGCGGGTCGGGCCCGGCGACAACC
>VXNE01000291.1 GCA_009840715.1 Gammaproteobacteria bacterium | reverse complement strand
CCCCGCCCCGGGTTTCTCTGTGGGGGGGCCGCCGGGGGGGGGGGGGCGGCGGTCCCCCGCCCCCGCCCGGGGGGGGCCGGGGGGAACCCCCACCAGCCGACGCTCATAGAGGCTCGCTGCGTGCGGATCTTCGATGTGCACGACGCTGAGGGGCAGGCCCACCTTTCGCGAGGCCTCCTCGATGGGCAGGCACGGGCCGCCACCGAAACTCAGCAGGGTGAACGCGCGCCCCAACGTGTCGAAGATCGGGCGGCCGTCCGGGAGGAACACGTTGGGCGCGCGGGCGCCCGGCCAGGTGCCCGGCACGTAACGCTCCCACTCGTAGTCCGGCGCCTCGCCCCGCTCGTGGCAGACGACGGGCGAGTCGGCGTAGCGGTAACCCCACTCCAACCCCCACGCCTCGTTTTCCAGGTTGCCGGCGTCCTTGATGAAGGCGCCGACTTCCACGCGCTTCGCCGCCCCCGCGTCGCTGTCCTCGTGCAACAGGGGATCGTACTGCTCGGCGATCCGGTACCGCACCGCCGCGTGGCGGGCAGAGCCGATGCGTGCCCGGGCGGCGACGTGGCGGCGCTCGATCTCGTAGGCCTCGAAGAGTGCTGGGGTGCCCCAGCCACGGACGTTCGCCGCCAGCACCCACGCCAGCCCCATGGCGTCGCAAAGGCCGCTGTTCATGCCATAGCCGCCCGTGGGAATGAACTGGTGCGCGGAGTCGCCCGCGAGCCAGACGCGTCCGGCGCCGTAGCTGTCAGCGAGGCCCAGCCGCGGACCCCAGGGGTTCGCGACCTGGATCTCGCACTCGAACTCGCAGCCGAGGAACTCGAAGAGGATCTCCTTCGGGTCCCGGTGCTCGGGATCCCGTATCGCGGGCACCGGGATATGCACCGTCCAGGTGTCCCGGTCGTTCTGCGAGATGATCGACCAGCCCATGGGCGACTGGATATGCCACGCCTTGCCGAAGCGCTCGAAGAGATCGAGTTCCGGCGATGTCCAGTGGATCATGAACATGCTGCGCACGCGCTCGGCATCCTCCGGCGGCTCGCCCCGTGCCGTGTCCAGGTAGTTATGGTGGTCGTCGCCGGCCGCCAGGTAGTCGGCTGGGGTGATCGTGTTGACGGGGATGCCGAGCGTCCCGCGGGTGACGCTGCCGGCCCCGTCACAACCCGCCAGGTACCGTGCCCGGATCCTCTCCGCCTTCCCTGTCCCGGTGTGGCGGATCGTGGCCGTCACGCCATCGTCGTCCTGGACGAACGTCTCGAGCCCCCAGCCGAATCGCACGCTGACGTGTTGGGACCCGTTTTCCAGCACGCCCTTCAGTACCGGCTCGAGTTGGACCTGCGAGATGCGCATGCTCGGCTCGGCGGCCATCGTGCCGTCGTTCTTCTCGCGCAGGAAGCGGCGCATGTCGTTGACGCTCGGGTAGTCGAAGCGGGTGAGCTCCCGCCCCGCCAGGTTGTCCGCCCAGATCACGGAGACCGGGTGGTCTTCCGGCACCGCTTCCGCGCGTAGTGCGTCGATCACTCCGAGACGCCGGAACAGCTCCATGCTGCGGCCGTTGGTGATGTCCATCTTGGGATGGCGCGTGGTGGTCGGGTTGCGTTCCACCAGCACGGCGTCGATGCCGTGGTAGTCGAGTTCGAGGCCGAGCATCAGGCCGACGGGGCCGCCGCCGGCGATGAGGACGGGGGTCTGCTCCATGATCGCAAGGGTCAGCCCGGTGGTTGCATCCGGGCGCCCCACTGCACGCCGAGCAGGGACTGGATGGGCATCAGGCCCGGCGCCTGCGTGCTGTCGAAGAGGTCGCCGTCAGTGAAGTGCTCCATGACGTTGCCAAACGGGTCGTGCCAGTAGTCGAACACCTGGCTGCCGAGGATGTGCTTGCCGATGCCCCAGTTGTGGTTGTAGCCGCCCGCCTCGAGAGCGTCGTGGCCGAGCATCAGGTCGTCCCAGTCGTGCACTTCGAAGGCGGCGTGCTGCATGCCCGTGCCCGGGCCCTGCAGGAGAAAGAGGGTGTGGTGGTCGACCGGCATGTCGCCCCGGTCGCAGCGCATGAACGCGCCGATGACGTTTTCCTCCGGTCCCGCGTGGATGGCATCGGAGGTCAGGAAGCCGAACCGCTCCTTGTACCAGGCCTCGCTCTCGCGGAAGTCCCGGACGAACAGCACGCAGTGGCCGAGGCGCTTCACCTGCGACGGTCGCGTCTCGAGGCGCACGGGTTCGCGCAGGCGCACCCGGGCGGTGCCGGTGTTGATGGGCGGGCGTTCCTGCGGCGCGCTTGGCGCCGTCCGCTCCCAGCCCTGGATCGCGCTGACCTCGTACCCGTTCGGATCCGAGAACCGCACTCGCCGGCCGCCCCCCGGCGCCTGGATGTCCTCGATCTCCGACGCGCCGGAGACCGCCGCGAGCGCTTCGAGGTCCTCCGGACGCTCGACCTCGAAGGCGACGCCGACGAAGCGGTTCTCACCCTGTTCCGCGACGTGCTGGTACGGCGCGCCGTCGGTGCCGCTGCTGTAGAGCACGGCGCGGCCGTCGTCCGTGGTCGCCCGCGTCGAGGTCATGCCGAACCGGGCGATGAACTCGGACAGACGGTCCAGATCCTCAACCGCGAGGTGGACGTAGGCGATATCGATGGCCCTGGCGGACATGAGCATCCCTCGTTGGCGCTGTTAAATTTGTCAGCAAGCATAATATCTTGATCCCCTGTTGGACATGTATCTTATACAAATCAGACGCTGC
>VXNE01000258.1 GCA_009840715.1 Gammaproteobacteria bacterium | reverse complement strand
GACGAAGACCCCGCCCATCCCCTGCATGCCGTATCCCCCGGCCTTGTCGGCAGGCTCGCCCGTGCGCCAGTAGGCGGCGGCCTCGGCGGGTTCGATCGCCCGGAACGTGACGATGGCGGACGCCAGCCGGCAGGCCTCGCGGTCCGGGGAGCGCACGGTCAGCGCCGTGAACACCTGGTGTTCGCGGCCCGACAGGGCGAGCAGCATCGCGAGCCCTTCGTGTTTGCCCCGGGGCTTGCCGAAGATGCGTCCGTCCAGGCAGACGGCCGTGTCCGCAGCCAGCACGACGCGATCGGCCGCCGCGGCCGCGGCCTTCTCGCGCGCGAGGCGGAGCACGTAGGCGGGGGCCGGTTCGTCGGCACGGGGGGACTCGTCGATCGCCACGGGCCGGACCACGAAGGGAACGCCGATCCGTTCGAGCCACTCGGCCCGGCGCGGCGAAGCGGATGCCAGGACGATCACGCCGTGCCCGCCCGCCAGGTGGCCCAGCGCAACGGTCCGACGACGAACGGCCAGAGCAGGGCCGTGACCGTCGCGGCCGCGAGGAATTGGCCCGACACGGGCGCACCCTGGGCGAGAGACACCACCACCGCCTTGCCGAACTCCGCGGCCAGGACCAGGAGCAGCAACGCGGTCGCCTGTTGGAACACGTTGATCATGCGCAGCCGTTCGTAAGAGGACAGGCCCAGCACCGCCATGACCGTCAGGGCGAATCCGTTCAACCCGAGGGGCTCGGAGAGGACAACGTCGAGCAGCAGCCCGAATGCCCAGACGCTGATGAGGCCGATGCGGTGCGGACGCTCCACGATCCAGAAGAACAGGACCAGGGGCACCCAGGCCGGTCGCAGCCAGCCCACCCAATCGGGCAGGCCGGCCGGCAGGTGCGCGACCGCGAGCGTAGCCGCCAGGAAGAAGGTCAGGCCGACCAACCAGCCCCCGCGGAGGGGGTTCATCCTGCGTCTCCCGCGGCGCCCGGCACGCCACTCGACGCCGCGTCGGGGAACACGACCAGCACGTGGCGGCTCCGGTTCAGGGCGGCGCTCGGGCGCACGCGGACGGTTGCGAACCGCGCCGTCGGGTCCCTCTCGACTTCGGCCACTTCGCCCACCGGGTAGCCTCGCGGGAAACGGCCGCCCAGTCCCGAACTGACCACGAGATCGCCGCGGCGAATGTCGGCGGAGAACGGTACGGCCTCGAGTGCCATCCAGTCGTAGCGGCCGAGGCCCGTGGCGATCGACCGCAGGTTGTTGCGGCTCACTTCGACGGGCGTCGCATGCGTCGAGTCCGTGATCAGCAGGACGACGCTGCTGGCGCGAGACACCTCGATGATCTGGCCGAACAGTCCCTGGGAGTCCACCACGGAGGCGCCGACCGACACGCCGTCCGCGGTCCCCTTGTCGATCAGGATGCGGTGCTTGCCCGGGTCCGGCACGACCCCGATGAGTTCGGTGACGAGCACATCGCCCGAGACACGCGGTCGGCTGCCGAGGAGTTCGCGCAGGCGGTTGTTCTCGGCGCGCGTCGCGACGGCCTGCTGGGCGACCAGCGAGAGTTCGAGGACGCGGCGTTCGAGCCGTTCCACCTCCAGCGCCGAGTCCGAGAGATCGCTGACCAGGTTGCCCAGGAAGTAAGGCGTCTCGGCGACGTAGTACACCGGGTCTGCCAGCACCGCCACCGCGGACCGCACGGGGTCGAGGAACCGCGTGTTGGCCTCGATCGCGATCAGGAGGACCGAGGCGGCCGCGAGCGTCAGCGTCGTGTAGAGAGCGGTCGAGTCCCTGCGGAACAGGGCCTTGGACGCGTCTGCCGCGGAGAGGTCGTCAAACCCCCGGCGGCTGGCGGGGAACGGGTTGGGCAGATCGTCGGGAGCGCGTTGCGGCCCGCGCGAACTCATCCGAACAGCAGTTCGTTTTGCCACTCGTCCATCAGTTCGAGGGCGCGGCCGCCGCCACGCGCGACGCACGTGAGTGGGTCTTCCGCCAGCACCACGGGCAGTCCGGTCTCCTTGGACAGCAGCACGTCCATGTCACGCAGCAGCGCGCCGCCGCCCGTCAGGACGATGCCTGTGTCCGCGATGTCCCCCGCCAGTTCGGGCGGCGTCTGCTCGAGGGCGTTGCGCACGTGCTGCAGGATCATGGCGAGCGGTTCGCGCAGCGCCTCGAGGATGCCCTCGCTGTTCAAGGTGACGCTGCGGGGTACGCCCTCGGCCAGGTTGCGGCCGCGCACGTCGATCTCCAGCGTCTGGGGCTGCGGACAGGCCGCGCCGATCTCCATCTTGATGCGCTCCGCGGTCGAGTCGCCGATCACGCTGCCGTGGTTGCGGCGGACGTAGGAGACGATGGCGTCGTCGAGCCGGTCGCCCCCGACCCGTAGCGTGTCGCTGTACACGACGCTGTTGAGCGAGATCACCGCGATCTCGGTCGTGCCCCCGCCGATGTCGACGACCATCGTGCCGACCGCTTCGTGCACCGGCAGCCCCGCGCCGATGGCGGCGGCCATCGGCTCCTCGATCAGGCGCACGTCCCGCGCCCCGGCGGACAGGGCCGACTCGCGGATCGCGCGCCGCTCCACCTCCGTCGCCTTGCAGGGTATGCATACGAGCACGCGCGGGCTCGGACGGATCCAGGAGTTCGCGTGCACCTTCTTGATGAAGTACTGCAGCATCTTCTCGGTGACGAGGAAGTCCGCGATGACTCCGTCCCGGAGCGGACGGATGGCGGAGATGCTGCCGGGTGT
>VXNE01000391.1:1355-2736 GCA_009840715.1 Gammaproteobacteria bacterium | reverse complement strand
GCTATCATGGGGGGGTACACAAACCCCCACCACCGCCGGGGGGGCACCCGGGGTCGCGTCGCGCGTTTCCGCGGGGCGCGACGCATCAAGGTGCCGCTGACCTTCGCCGTACTGACCTCCATCGTGGCGTTCACCCCCGTTTTCTTCATCCCCGGGGGCATCGGCGACGCCTGGCAGGCGTTGCCGATCATGATCATCGCCATGCTGCTGATATCGTTGTTCGAGTCGCTGTTCGTGCTTCCCAATCACCTGTCGCACCTGCACGGTCCCGAATGGGTTCCCACCAGCAGCGTCGACCGGTTCTTTGCGCGGACCAGGGGTCATGTCGACCGCGCGCTCGCCCGGTTCGTCGAGGGTCCCCTGAACCGGGCGTTGCATTTCGCGACCGACCAACCCGCGGTCGTGGTCGCCGGGGCGTTGGGGCTCCTGGTCCTGAGCGTCTCCCTGTTGCCGGCGGGCATCGTCACCTCCTCCTTCGCCGACGTCGTGGAGGGAGACTTCGCAACAGCCCGTCTCGAGATGCCGGACGGAACGCCCTCGAACAGAACCTACGAGGTGGCGAAGGATTTGGAGGCGGCCGGCTACCGGGCGATCGAACGTCTCACCCGGGATCGGCCCGAGGACGCGGCGTCCGTGGTGTCCGGGGTCACGGTGACGGTCGGCCAGGGACCGCGTCGGGAGGGCGGTGGCCTTACGCCGGCGCCGAGTCTGAATCCCCAGGCCAACATTGCGGCCATCGAGTTCAAGCTCATAGGCGTGCAGGAGCGCGAGATCACCACCGGCGAAATCGTTCAGGCATGGCGCGAGGAAGTGGGTAATCCGCCCCATGTCCGGGGCATCACCTTCAGCGGTGAGGTCGTCGACTTCGGCAACGCCGTGGAGGTGCTTCTCTCGCACCCCGACTCCGACCGCCTTCCCTCGATTGCGAGCAGCCTGGCTGACAGCCTGCGACGCATTGACGGAGTGTTCGACGTCCGGTCGGACCACACGCCCGGCGTCAAGGAGGTCCAGCTCGGGCTGCGACCCGAAGCCCGGACGCTCGGGCTCACCCAGGAGGCGCTGGCCACGCAGGCACGGGCCGCGTTCTTCGGCGCGGAAGTCGAGCGCGTGCAGAGAGGCCGGGACGAGGTGGGCGTGTTCGTGCGCCTGCCCGACGATGAACGCAACGCCATCGCCGACATCGAGGCGTATCCGATTCGTACCACTTCAGGGGGCGAGGTTCCGCTTGCCCAGGTGGCAACGCTGGACGCGGGCATCGCCGCCCCGATCATCCGGCGCCGGGACGGTCAGCGCGCCGTCACCGTCACCGCCGATGTGGACCTGACCGTTATCACCGGCGGGGAAGCCAATGCCGTGCTGGTCGATTCGATCCTGCCCGAAC
>VXNE01000391.1:0-1345 GCA_009840715.1 Gammaproteobacteria bacterium | reverse complement strand
TGCCCGAACTTACCGCCGCGAATCCCGACCTGACCTACTTGTTAGGGGGTGAACAGCAGCAACAGCTTGATTCCCTTGATGCGCTCTATCGCGGGTTTGCGATCGCAATGCTCATGATCTTCGCGCTTCTGGCGATTCCCCTTCGGTCCTATACGAAGCCGTTCATCGTGATGGCCGCGATTCCGTTCGGGGTCGTTGGCGTGATTCTCGGTCACCTGATACTGGGGATCACCTTCACCACCACGGCCATCCTGGGCATCCTGGGGTTGAGCGGCGTCGTGGTGAACGATTCGCTGGTCATGCTCGATGCCATCGATCAGCGGGTTCGCGAAGGCACACCCGTGCGAGACGCGATCATCGACGGCGCCAAGGGCCGTTTCAGACCGATCATGCTGACCTCCGTGACCACGTTCCTGGGCTTCACGCCTCTCATCCTCGAAACGGCCATTCAGGCACAGTACCTGCGGCCCTTTGCCGCGGCCCTCGGTTTCGGCATCATGATCACGACCGCCATCCTGATGGTACTCATCCCGGCGCTGTATTCCATGCGCCTGGGTTTGTTTGGAGCGGCTGATCAGACACCTGCCCAAGCAGCCGCGACGCACACGTAGATCGCTTCGGAACTTCGTGTGCTGACCAGCCTGTCCAGGAACCTGTGGCGCGTGTATCGCGGCTCGAACGTGAAGGGCCGCGTGGCCCGATACGGTACGTGGTTCGACGAACGGGGCGACGCCAACGACAGGGACTACGACCACACCGAGACGGTCAACGACTACTACGACCTGTGCAGCGAGTTCATGCAGTTCGGATGGAACGAGTCGCTGCATTTCGCGCCGTTGCAGCCCGGAGAGACGCTGGAGCACTCGATCGTCCGCCATCAGCGGCTGATGATCGACCGACTGCAACTGCGTGAGGGCATGACGGTCATCGACGTGGGCTGCGGCGTTGGCGGTCCTATGCGCCGGGTGATGCGCGAGTCCGGCGCGAAGGTCCTCGGCCTCAACAACAACGCACAGCAACTCGAGAAAGCCAGGCGGAAAAACGTCGAAGCGGGGCTCGACCAGATGGCCGAGTACATGAAGTGCAACTTCATGGACATGAGCGCCATCGACGCAAGCAGCTTCGACCGCGGGTATGCAATCGAATCGACATGCCATGCGCCGGACAAGCAGAAGGCGTTCGCGGAAATCTACCGCGTACTGAAGCCGGGGGCATTGTTCTGGGGCCAGGAAATGTGCATGACCGACAACTTCGATCCCGACGACGGTCGTCACCAGGCCATCAAGCGGGACCTCATGCTCGGCATCGCCCTGCGTGACATCGCGACCTTCTCCGAAGTAGACCG
>VXNE01000117.1 GCA_009840715.1 Gammaproteobacteria bacterium | reverse complement strand
CGGTCTTCTACTACCGCATCCACTCACCGGTGATCATGATCGAGTACGACCACCAGCCGCTGGTGGCCATGGATGGTCCCGACGGACCCGTCCGCAACCACGTCCACACGGTGGTGCGCACGCCCAACGGCAACGACTACGGGAAGGACCTGCTCAGGCAGCACCGGCTGGAGCAGCCGCACTGAGTCGGTGGCAAGTAGACCATCGTTGACACGAGACCCGATGACCAGACTCGAACCTGTCCATCCCGGCGAAGTGCTCAAGCAGGACTTCATGGTGCCCGAATCGATCCACCCGCGCGGCGTGGCCTGACACCAACGCCCCGCCTGACACTCGAGAGCTCCTGTTCCCGTCTCCTCTATACACTGAGAGCCAGGGGTCAACCCGAGGCCGGGCCAGAAACGAGGGAAGCACCATGCGTCGACTACTGCAGTGGACGGGAATCGTCGTGACCGTCCTGATTGTCCTGATCGGGCTGGCGTTCCTGAATCCCGTCGCGGCGTCGCGCGTCCTCTGGCCGGCGGTGGAGCACGCGATGCTCGACGAGCCGTTCCTGGGTGTCACCGCCAACGGAGAAATCGAGCCGGGCTTGTTTCCAATCGAAGCCACCGGCGTCAGCACGGAATCGATCAAGAACGCCGCGCACACGTTCCTCGCGAGCCTCACCCCCGAACAGCGCGCCCGCACACTGTTCCCCGTCGACGACCTGGAATGGCGGCGCTGGTCCAACATCCACATCGCCACCCGGCAGGGCGTCGGCCTGCTCGAGATGGATGCCGCACAGACCGCGGCCGCGTTCGGCCTGATGGCGGCGACCTTGAGCGCGCGGGGATTCGAGACGTCGCGGGACATCATGCGTCTCGAGGGACACCTGGCCGACCTGATGGACCACCACAACCAGTACGGTGAACAGCGCTACTGGTTCACGGTGATGGGTGAGCCGTCAGGGAGCGCGCCGTGGGGCTGGCAGCTCGACGGTCACCATCTGATAGTGAACTGCTTCGTCCTGGGCGACCAGGTCGTGCTCACGCCGACGTTCATGGGCTCCGAGCCCATGCGCGCCGACACGGGACCCTACGCCGGTACGGCGGTCCTCGACGAGGAGCTGACGGCCGGACTCGCCTTGATCAACGCGCTCGACGACGAGCAGCGCGCAGTCGCCATCGTCGATCCGAACAAGGCCCGCAACAACGCCCACGGCGAGCACTTCCAGGACAACGCGGTCGTGCCGTACGAGGGCATTCGCCTCGGCGGGCTCGACGACGCCCAACGGGAACTCGCCCTCGAGCTCGTCCGGCTGTACACCGGGAACCTGCGGGACGGGCATGCCGAGGTCCGTCTCTCCGAAGTTGTCCGTCACTGGGACAACACGTACTTCGCCTGGATCGGCGACACGGGCCCGGACGCGGTCTTCTACTACCGCATCCACTCGTCGGTGATCATGATCGAGTACGACCAGCAGGGGCCGGTGGCGCTCGACGGTCCCAACGCGCCGAGCCGCGACCACGTGCATACGGTGGTGCGCACCCCCAACGGGAACGACTACGGCAAGGACCTGCTCAGGCAGCACCTGATGGAACAGCCGCACTGAGCCGGCGACTTCCGTTAGCCGCCTTGAGAGGAGCCCATGCAGTTCGTCTACCCAGCCCATTTCTCCCTCGCCGCGCCGGACGAAGTGGTGGTGTCGTTCCGCGACCTGCCCGAGTGCCTGACGTCTGGCGCAGACACCCGCGAAGCGCTTTCGGAAGCGGTGCGTCGGATGCTGGACCCGCGTCACGCTACTTCCCTTCGCAGCATGGCCAATGCGCTCCGCCAATTGGGCTGCAGTGTCGCCGTCGAGGTCACGCAGGGACGCGGCGCCGCGGGGGAGAGGTTGCCCGACGCGCGTGGCTCTCACACGTAGATTCCGAGTTTCTCTTACACGGAGGAACTGCGCGCCCCTCGGGGGGCGTCCAGGGGCACCGGAATAAGCTCCTGGATGGCTTGTGCGACCAATCCGTTGCGTTCTCACGTACATCTTGCGTCGCAGGTACGCTGTCCATCGAAGCGGGGCAGGTCCCAGGACCGATCGTCAACCGAGGTTCCATCCATCATGCAAGCCAAGCTACTCAGTACAGGACTCGTGGGCGCGGTGCTGGCCGCGGGGATCGCGGCGCTCACCGCGTCCGCGCAGGCGCAGGGCCAGGCCGAGACGAGCGCGGCCGCAACGCACCTCTTCGTCAAGCGCGCCAACGCCGAGACGCTGGAACCCAGCGCGACCTCGGTAAGCAGGGTCATGCTGACGGCGGATCAGACCAACGGTCGCTACAGCGTCATCGACGAGACGTTCCAGCCCGGGATGAAGAGCCCGCCGCACCGGCACGCCTATCACTCGGAGACGTTCATCGTCCTCGCGGGCAAGCTGCGGTGGACCATCGCCGGCGAGACAGACGTCATCGGGCCGGGCGACCTGGTCTACATTCCGCCGGACACGTCGCACTGGACCGAGGTCGTCGGCGACGAGCCGGTCCACGCGATCATGCTCTACGAGCCCGGCGGGTTCGAGATCGGGTTGCGCCTGCGCGCAGCGGCCCGCCGCGAGGGGCAAACAGGAGGACCCGCAGGGGCGCCGCGGACGCCGAACCCGTTCGCCGACTTCATCCCGGACTCCAGGGCCGGGGAGTAGCACTGGCGAACGCCTTGGGGTCCTGAACGCCTGTGCGTCCATGCCGGCGCGGAAGAATTTGGTGTCCTGTGAGGTAGCCAGTCGG
>VXNE01000209.1 GCA_009840715.1 Gammaproteobacteria bacterium | reverse complement strand
CGAGCGCGCGCGAACTGCGTTCGCGGTGCGAGGGACCGGACCGGCTATGGGGCGCTCGCATCGAGAGGCTGCGCCGAAATGCAGGGCGGCGGCAAAGTCCAATCCCGCCTGCGCGAAGACGTCACCGGCATCGATCGCGGCTTTCGCGCGCGCGGCCTGGACAGGATCGTCGCGAGTCAGCTAGCGGACGACGACATTGGATGTCAATTGCCCGCATGGCGACGCCGGGCTTCCTCCCTGACCCCCGCGTCCATCTCCTTCGGCGACTTGGCCGCGCCTTCAAAGGGCAAGCTTCCGAAGACATCCTCGGGGCGTGTTTCGGCGAAGACGGGCAGCGGTTTCAGCAACACTCCGTCGCCCGTGCTCTCGACCGCCAAACGCGTGCCCGGGTTCCAGCGGAGCGCCTCGCGAATTCCCTTGGGGAGGATGATCTGACCATTGGTCGACACAGTTGTGGTCGCTCGCTCGGGCACCGGCGTGATCCCGCTTCATCAGCAGTAAGCCGAATGCAAGTTAGCTCGTCCAGCGGCTTGCCGCGAGTGCTGGCGCCAGAGCACAGGAAGACGGGCGCATTTCCTACGCGATACGCAGAGATCGTCCGATGCCCGATGGCCAAGGCCCTGCGAAAATCAACCTCATGACCGCCCCCCAATACGCGCCGACCAACCATGAGACCGGTGGCTGCTACCTCGTGACCTCCCGCCCTGCGCGCGGGGCGAGGTCACATAGCCACGGGCGCGGGTCGAGACACGAACGCTGGCGCCGCTACATGCTGATAGACAGGATCAAGGCGCTGACGCCCTGCTTCGCCGTGGAGCTCTTCGCGTACGCGGTCATGCCCGACCACTTCCACCTCGTGTTGCGCCACGACCCCCAGGCGCACGCGTCCTGGACCGACGAGGAAGTGGCCCGACGCTGGGCGGACGCGATGAGCGTTCGGACCGGCGGGCGGCGACGGGCACGAGATTCCGTGCCGCCAATAACAGACACGGATCGCCTGGAGCGCGCGCGTCTCCTGCTGGGCTCCCTGTCAGGCTTCCTGACGTACCTGGAGCACACGTTCGCGAGAGAGCCCAGCCCGGAGGGCCATGACGACCGGCGACCTCTTCGGCGACGTTTCCGCTGCGAGTTCCTGGCGACCGAGGAAGCTGTGCTCGCCGCGATGGTCTACACGGATCTTCACCCGATCAGGTCAGGGGAAGCGACCCGGTTGACCGACTGTCGCTACAGCTCGATCAGCGAGCGGCTCCGGGAAGCTGGCGACGCAGCGCTCGGTGTTGTGCCCCGGGCCTGACCGATCGTTGAGCGGACGACTCGGCCCGGACTTCCTACTCCCCCCGCAGCGCCGTCACGATCGGCAGCCGTGCCGCCCGCACCGCCGGGAAGAGTCCCCCCACCAGGCCCAGCGTGACGGCCCATACGAACCCGAGTTGCAGAAGGTCCGGCGTCACGGCGAAGTCGAACGCGATCTGAGAGAACGAGCCCCCCGCCAGCGTGGACACCGTCCATCCATTGAAGCCGATGTAAGCAACGGCGGCGCCGATGACGCCCCCGAGCATGGCGAGGGCGATGGCCTCGATGACGACGGAGACGACCACGGGGAGTCCGCTGAAGCCAAGCGCGCGAAGCGTCGCGATCTCGACGGCGCGCGCGGAAACCGCCGTGTACATGGTGTTGAGCGCCGCGAACACGGCCCCGATGGCCATGATCGCGGCCACGGCGTAGCCGAAGTTGGTGATGAGCGCGGTCAGCCCCTCCGACTGCTCGGCGTAGTAGTCCTCCTCGCTACGGAGTTCGAGGTCGAGGCGTGGGTCCTCCTCCACCCGCTTCGCGACGGCGTCCACCACGTCCGCAGACTCGAGGCGCACGCGCATCGAACTCACCCCCGGACGCCGGAATGCCGACTGGGCGGTCGCGAGATCGACCCATACCTCGGACTCGTAGGCCGAGCCGTCCGCCTCGAAGAAGCCGACGATGGTCCAGGAGCTTTCGCGGAACTGCATCGTCGCATCGAGGTCGACCCCCTCGAACTCGATCGCCGCCTTGCGTCCCGCGATCATCTCCGCCTTGCCCGTTTCGAAGCGGCGCCCCTCGACGACGACCACCTCGGGATGAATGTCGAAAGCCGCTTCCGCCACGCCCCGGATCGCCAGGTTCGCCGGGGACAGGTTGGAGCGTTTCGGCACATCCTGGATGAGGAACAGCTCGCCGCTCGAGCCGGTGACCTCCGGCATCGAGGCGACGATGTTCATGGCATCGGTGTCCATGAAGCTCGACAGTTCGCCGGAGGAACCGCCCCGCAGCACGATCGCCCGGTCCGGCGCCCCCGCCCGGTCGAGCGCGGACTCGAAGCCCTTGCCCATCGCGAGGATCGCGACGAGCACGCCGACGACGCCACCGATGCCCACCACCACGACCGACGAACTGTCGAGCCGGGCCGGCAGGTTGCGGATGTTGAGGACCGTGATTTCGAGGATCTGGCGGAACATGTCAGCGCGCCCGCAGCGCGTCCACGATGGACAGCCGCCGGGCCGTGAGCGCCGGTACGGAACCGACGACGAGGCCGAGCAGCAGCGCGATGCCGAGGGCACTCGCAACCACCGTCCACGTGACCTCGATAAGACCGAAAAACTGCTGCAGTTGCGGCTCGATGGCCATCATCGCAAGCGTGCCGAGCCCCACGCCGAGCGCCCCGCCGACCAAGCCCAACAGCACGGCTTCCGCGAGCACGAGCAGCGCCACCGAGCCATCCG
>VXNE01000583.1 GCA_009840715.1 Gammaproteobacteria bacterium | reverse complement strand
GCAGAGCCCCTGAGCGCCAAGCGCAGGTTGGCGAGCCAGTACCCGTCCTCGATGGTCTCCCGCGGCGCCCGCACGATGTCGTAGGCCACCTCGTCCTTGTAGCTCGCGTGCGCCAGCGCCTCGAACGTCAGCCCGTTCGCCAAGCTCCGCGAGTAATCCACCCGCACGTTGAAGCTCGTCTCCGGCGCGTTCGGCAGCCAGCTCCCCGAGGCGACGGTGGACAGCACGGACTTCGTGATCTCCGTGTCGAGCACGCCCGCGCCCAGATGCACGCCCAGGTCGCCGGTGAGTTGCCAGGAGAGGTCCACCTCCGCGCCCCGCACCTCCGCGTCCCCGACGTTGTCGATGCCGAACAACGGATCGATCGGCTCGGTGTAGATGGAGCCGTAGATCTGCACGTCCCGGTAGTCGTAGAAGAACGCCGCCGCCGTCAGGAAGAGCGCGTTGTCCGCCAGCCGCCCCTTGAAGCCCACTTCGTAGGCGAGCACTTCCTCCTCCTCGAACGGCGCGAGGTCCGCGGGATTGAACGTGAGCTGCCCCTGGAAGTTGCCCGACTTGAAGCCCTTCGCGAGGCTGAGGTAGACGAGCGCGTTCTCCCAGCCCGTGTAGTCGACGCCGATGCGCCCGGACACGTCGCTCGCCGCGTACGTCTGCTCCACGGCCGGGAAGATGTCGATCTGGAACCCGCCGGCGCGCGGCAGCGCGTCCACGTAGATGAACGTGAAGGCGTTCGAGAAGTCCTTGTCCTCGTCGGTGTAGCGCAGCCCGCCGGTGAGCCGCCAGTCGGGGCTCGACTGCCATTCGGCGTTCACGAAGGCGGCCTTCGCGTCGGTCTCCTGGCGGTACTCGTTGCCGACGGCCCGGAACGGGAAGATCCCCGCGAGGAAGAAGTCCTCCGTCTCGAAGAGGTCCCGGGTGTCGACCTCGTCGGTGGCGAAGATCGCGCCCGCGATGAGCACGAGCCCGTCGGTCTCCCAGGTCAGGCGCACTTCCTGCGAGAACTGCTCGATGTCGTTCACGAACGCACCGTCGAGGTGGTTGAGCGCCGTGCCGTCGCGGTCCTCCACGTGCTCGCGCGAGAACTCCTCCATCGCCGTGATGGAAGTGAGGGTGACGCCCGCCGACGGACGCCAGTGCGCGGTGAGCACGCCGCCGTCGCTCTCGACGTCCATGTACGTGTCGGGGCGCCCGGCGGAGCTGAGCGGATCGCCCGGGAAGAAGGCGTCGTCTTCCGGCGTGAAGATGTTGTCCACCTTCAGCAGCAACGTGTCGGAGTCGTCGCGGCCCGCGTGCCACTCCGCGAGGATGTCCACGGCGTCCGAAGGCTGGAAGCGGATCATGCCGCGCCAGGCGAGGCGGTCCACCTCCCCCACGTTGCGCCCGGTCGCGCGGTTGCGCTGGTGGCCGCGGCCCTGCCGGTCGGCGCGGAAGGCGAGGCGCGCGGAGAGGCCGCCGTCGCCGAGCGGTCCGCCGAGGGCGCCGCCGACCTCGGTGCGGTCCAGGTTGCCGTAGCCGAGGTCGATGTAGGCGTCGAACTCGTCGCCGGGACGGCGGCTGACGAAGTTGATCGCCCCGGCCGTGGTGTTGCGGCCGTAGAGCGTCCCCTGGGGACCCTTGAGGACCTCCACGCGGTCGAGGTCGAAGAGCTGGAACGAGAGCATGGCGGGGGAGACCAGGTACACCTCGTCCGCGTAGACGCCGACCGCGGGGTTGTTGTTGACCGCGTAGTCGTTCAGGCCGATGCCGCGGATGCTGATGTTCGGGATGCTGTTGCCGAACACGATGTTGGCGTTGAGGTTGGGGGTCTGCGCCGCGAGGTCCGCGGGCTCGCCGAGGCCGAGTTCGTCGAGGTCCGCGCCAGTGAACGCGGTCACCGAGACGCCCACGTCGCTCAGCGGTTGCGCGCGCTTGAGCGCGGTCACGACGATCTCGTCGATGACCGGTCCGTCAGGCGTATCTCCCTCCTCCGCCGCGACGGATCCCGGGATGAGCACACACCCGGCAACGAGGCCGGCGAAAGCCCCTCGAAGCGCCCGCAGGTTGAGCATCTCTCCCCTCCTCTACCTGACGAGACCGAACATAGACACGGCGAAAACGGCCGTGAACACACCGATCGGGTAGGTGTCGGGCGATGGCAGGGTAGGTCCCGCGGGAGCCCGTGGCTGGGCCGCCCAACCGAGGCGGATCTAGAGCAGGCGCGCCTTGGCCGCGGCGTGGATCGCCGCCCGCCGGTTCCGCACGCCGAGCTTCCCGTAGAGGTTCTTGAGATGGAACTTGACGGTATTCACGGAGAGGCCGAGTTCCGCCGCCATCTCGCCGTAGGTCAGCCCTTCGATCAGCAGCCCCAGCGCCTGGCGCTCGCGGCGGCTGAGGATCCCTTCGCGCGCCGCCTCGCCCCGGCCACCGCAAGCGTCCCGCTTCCCCCGAAGCTCGACGCGCAGTTCCGCCAGGTACGCCTCCCGCAACCGGTTCGTGCGCCGCACCGACGCCGCCTCGATGAGCTCCGGCATCACCTCCGGCAACCAGTCGCTCTCTTCCACGAAGGGTTGCTTGATGCCTTCGAACAGGCAGGTCGTTACCGCGGGCTCGAACGCGGCGACCGCCTCCGGCTGACGGCCGAGTTGCCATAGCGCCCCGGCCAGCAGGATGGAGCAGCTCAGCCAGGTGCGAACACGCCCGTCCGCGCGAGCCGCGTCCGCTTCCGCCTGCAGCAGCGACACCGCCTTCTCGCACGCGCCGGCCCGGATCAGACC
>VXNE01000335.1 GCA_009840715.1 Gammaproteobacteria bacterium | reverse complement strand
GCGCGCCCCCACCCCCCGGGCGTGGGAGCTTATACCCCCCTGCGTGCCGGGGCCCTTGCGGGGGCCCCCCGGGGGGCCCCCCGAGCCAGAATCGTGCAAGCCGCAGGCACGGGAGGGGACAACCCCCGGCCCCGTGGGTGAATTGGAGACGGGAGGGGACAAGCCCCGGCCCCGTGGGTGAATTCGAGACGGGAGGGGACAAGCCCCTCCCCTACATTGTCCCGTTCAGCCGCCGGCGGCCGCCGCTGCCTGGCGCGCGTGCGGGACGATCTCGCTCTGCGTCTCGCGGTACGGGAACTTGTCCGTCAACCCGGCAATCACGCGATAGACGTCGGGGTTGTCGCAGTCCCGGACCATCTCCTCGGTGGTGTGTCCGGGCACGTCCTCCTGCGGCAGGGTGGCGGCGTGGCGATGATAGACGGCGAGCCCGAGGCGCAGGCCCTCCTCCTTGCGCGGAAACGCGCCGTGCCACGTGGCGCCGTGCCAGACGATCACGGAACCCTTCGGCGCTTCGGCCGGAACCGCGTCCTTGACCCGCTCCGGTGGAGGCGCTGGCATCCCTTCCCGGTGCGATCCCGGCACGTAGGCAAGGGCGCCGCCGGCCAGGGTGTAGTCCGTGAGACACCACGTGCTGTTGGCCGTGTGCGCCACCGCTCCCCACGGTGTCGGGGTGGCGCCTTGGTCCGCATGCAGGCCAAGTTGCGGTCCGTACCCGAAGTCGCCCTTCCACTTCACGAAGCAGTTGGCGCTTGACAGGCGCGTCTGGCCGGCCATGAGGTAGTTCTGCAGGGCGAGGGCCGCGGGATTCAACGCCAGGTCGCGAAACAGGCGATCCAGCTGCGTCAGCTTCTGGATCAGGAACTGCGTGGGGTTCTGCACCGCTTCCAGCAGGCCGGCCGCCTCGATCTGTTCGCGGATTTCGGGTGGGATTTCGCGCTCCGGGAACTCGAGTTCTTCGAGCGGACCCTCGTCGAGCGTGAACCGGACGCCCGTCATCTCGTGGGCGCGCTCGAGAATGCGCTCGACGATCCGGTCGATGCGGTCGAGGCCGAACGCGTTGACCTCGGGGGGAACGATGGTCAACCCGTCCCGGTCGAGTTCCCGGGCGTATTCCTCGAGGCCGAGTTCCTCGATTTCCGGCGTGATCTGCAGTTCGCTGGTCACGTTGCCTCCTGGATAGGGTGTCAGAAACTGCAACCTAGCATAACTGCCTGTGGCAGCATGCCTTCGCCGTGCAAAGGACGAGCCCATGACGACCCTGACGCTTTCGTGCGCGTTCGCCACCTCGAACGCTTCGCACGAGCATGCCGCGATCGCGGAACGGCTCGGCTACGAACGGGCGTGGTTCTACGACTCGCCGGCCCTCTATCCCGACGTGTGGGTGCAGATGTGCCGGGCGGCGGAACGCACGGAGCGCATCGGTCTCGGTCCCGCCGTGCTGGTGCCGAACCTGCGCCATCCGATGACGAACGCCGCGGCCATCGCGACGCTGGTCGACATCGCGGGGGCGGACCGCGTGGCGGTCGCCATCGGCTCGGGGTTCACCGGGCGACTGACCCTCGGTCAGCGGCCGTTGCCATGGACGTACGTGCGCAGCTACGTGGAAACCCTGAGTGGCCTGCTGGCAGGCGACACCGTCGAGTGGGAAGGCAAGCCGATCCGGATGCTGCAGCCGGCGGGGTTCGGCGCGACGCGGCCCATCGAGGTTCCGTTCCTGATCGCCGCCGGCGGGCCGAAGGGAACGGCGGCGGCGAGGGACGTCGGGCGGGGGGTGTTCACGACCGCCCCGAGCCGGGAGCGGTTCGACTGGAACGCGGTCCTGACCTTCGGCACGGTGCTTGAAGACGGGGAGGACCCCGGTTCCGAGCGCGTCCTCGCGGCGGCGGGGCACGGGGCGTCCGTCAATCTCCACGGGGCCCTCGAGTTCGGGGCCGCGGGGCGCATCCCGGGCGGCGCGGCGTGGGCTGCGGCATACGACGACGTCCTGCGGGAGGAGCGGCACCTGGCACTGCACGAGGACCACCTCATCGCCGTCAATGAAAGGGACGCTCCGTTCGTGACGGGTGAGTTGCTGGCCGGTTTCGAACTCGCGCTGAGCCGGGAGGCATGGCGCGAGAAGCTCGTGCAAATGGAAGCCGGGGGCGGCACGGAGGTGGTCTACCAGCCCGCCGGGCCGGACGTACCGCGGGAACTGGAGGCGTTCGCCAGCCTTTTCAGTTGACGTCCTCCGGCGGCCGTAGCTCCAAAATGGCGGTGGCCACGAGGTCCACGAACACCGCGTCGTGCTCCACGAAAACCATCGTGGGCGTGTCTTGCAGCACGACTTCCTGGATCGCCTCCCGCGCATCGATGTCAAGGAAGTTCAGGGGCTCGTCCCAGAGGAGCAGGTCCGCCGGGGACAGGAAGGAACGGGCCAGTTCGATCTTCTTGCGCTGGCCGGGAGACATGGACTCGAGGCGGCGCTCGAGCGTGTCGCCGCGCACGCCCAGCGCCGCCATGACCTGGCGGAAGCGGGACTCGTCCATACCTTCCACGGCCAAGTGATCCGACAGCAAGCCGGTCGTCCATCGAGGCTGCTGGCATACCCGGGCGATGTCGAGGCGCGCCGGCCGGTTGAACGTGCCTGCGAAGGCCAGGGGCGCTTCCCGAAGCAACTCGAGCAGGCTCGTCTTGCCGCTGCCGTTCGGGCCGACGACCGCGAGGCGATCGTCGGACCGCACCCGGAAGCTGACCGGAGCGAAGAGGGGCTTGTCC
>VXNE01000067.1 GCA_009840715.1 Gammaproteobacteria bacterium | reverse complement strand
CCATCGTGGAAGCGGCGGGCGCCGAAGCCGACGGGATCGTTGGCGACGACCTGATCGACCAGGAGCTGGATGAAGGCCGGGCCGTGTTTGCGGAGTTCGCAGCGCATGCGACGGACCGTCCCGGCCGCATGGTCCGGCGCGGACGCTACAAGCTGAACTACTACCACGGAGAGCCGGCGGAGCTATTCGACCTGTTGGAGGATCCAAACGAAATCGACAACCTGGCTTCGGACCCCGGACATCGCGACGTGCGCGACGACCTCGTCGGCCTCGTTCTCCGGGACTGGTCCCCGGAGGAGATCGACCAGCAAGTCCGTGAGAGCCAGCGGCGGCGGCGGATTCTCTTCGCGGGGATGCCGTAGGTAGAGCACGCGCGGCTTCCTGTGGCCTCGGCCGGATTGCGCGCCGGCGAGTATCCGGCGACGATACGCGGTGAGCGAACTATTCCGATTCGAAAGCCCGGACCCATGGCAAAACACCTGTTTCTTGACCTGGACGAAGTTGCGGCCACGCATAACGTGGAACAGCGGGTGTGCGAGGCGACGAAGCATCCGGCGAATCCGGTGTTGCCGGTGGGGCGATTGGACGAGTGGGACGCCGTGCGGGCCAGCGTGTGGTCGGTGCGGACGGTGCTGTACGACCCGGACGACGGCCTGTTCAAGTGCTGGTACACCGGCGCGGACCAGGAGCGCCTGCGCTGGCGGCGCATGGGCTACTCGTACAGCGAGGACGGCATCCACTGGATCAAGCCGAAGCTGGGGCTCTTCGAGTTCAACGGGTCCAAGGACAACAACATCTGCCTGGACATGCTGGGCGCGGTGATTCGCGATCCGACGGAGCCCGACCCGGCGCGCCGGTTCAAGATGGTCACGAAAGATCTCGTAGGGAGTGGGCCGGCCCGTGCCGCGTACTCGCCCGACGGCATTCACTGGACCGTGGGCCCGGTCGTCGACCTGCCGGCGTTGTCGCATGGGCCGGACATCGTGGTGTTGGCGCTGGACGAGCAGGCCACGGACCCGGATCGCCGGTACATCCTGATCTGGCAGGAACGCGTCCCGGCGGCCAAGCCGGGGCCGGCAACAGTCCGCGGCAAGTTCATCGCCTACGGACCAAGCGTCGAGAAGTTCACGTCCAGTCCCGACAACCCGTTTCTCGATCCCAAGGACGGGCTTGAGCAGGAGAATCACTTCCTGACGCTAGACCGCTATGGCACGGGCTGGATTTCGGTGTACGAGTTCGGCTGGTACGTGCCCAACGGGCTCGGGGTGTTCGGACAGTACGCGGCGGACTTGCGGCTGGCCGTGAGCAAGGACGGCGAGCACTTCTCGCGCATCTGCCTGACCGACAAGGTGATCCCGCGTGGTGAGCGGGGCGCCTGGGATGCCGGATTCCTTGTGATTGGCGACCGGATCATCGTCAAGGACGACACCATCTACATCTACTACAGCGGACAGGGCGAGGACTGGAGCCTCTGGCCGCCGGGCAACTATCCCAAAGAGTTCGGTGGCGGGAAGAGTGGGTCGGTTCGGCTGACGCAGCTGGGCCTGGCGACCCTGCGGCTGGATGGGTTCACGTGCATGCAGACGGTGGACCGGGAAATCTCGGGGTCGCTGGAGACGACGACGCTGGAGATCGAGCCGGACACGCGGTTGAATGCGAACGTGGCCGAGGTGATCGCGCGGCGGAGCTGGGTGGACGTCGATGTGCTCGACGCGGAGACCGGCGAGGTGATTCCGGGATTCAGCCGCGAGGAGTGCGTGCCGCTGGCGGTCGATAACGTGCGGGCGGCGGCTAGCTGGCAGGGCGGGGAACTGGGCGCCTGCGGTCGGCGGCAGGTTCGCCTGCGGTTCCACATTCACGGCGCCGCGAGGCTGCACGCCTACACGCTGATCTAGCGCGTTCGACGGTCGCGGATTGCGCCCGCGCGGCAGTTGCCGCGACGATGCACGCACTTGGACCCATCAGGAGCACGCTATGGAGCGTCAGCGCATCTCGTCAGGCAAGCCAACCGAGGCCGTGATCGGCTACTCGCGGGCGGTGCGGGTGGGCCCGCATATCTGGGTGGCCGGGACCACCGGACCGCTGCCGCTCGAGCATCCCGACTCGCCGGGTGACGCCTACGCGCAGGCGAAGCACGCGATCGGGATAATCGAAAAGGGGTTGGCCGAGGCCGGCGCGACGCTGGATGACGTGGTGCGAACGCGGGTCTTCCTGACCGACATCGACCGCGACGCGGACGCGGTTGGGCGGGCGCACCTGGAGGCGTTCGGCAACGCGATGCCGGCGTCGGCGTTCATCGGCTGCACGAGCCTGGTTGGCGGTGAGTCGGTGTTGGAGATCGAGGCGGACGCGTACGTGGACGACGGTTGCTGTTAACTCCGCTCGGTCAATCCAGCGCCCTCCGGGTGTGCAGTCCGTACACCTAGAGTTCCAACGCCTCCCTATCGGGATCGCGGCCTCGCTCGGCGCAGACCTTGAGGTACTCGCCGACCGAGTCCTCAAATGCCTCGCGCAACTCCGCAGCCGACGCGCCCTGGAAGGTGATGACGTCGCGCATGTCCATCACCTCGCCATGGAAAACGCCAGCTTCAGCGTCGTACGTGACTGCGGCTCGATATACGCCGTAATTCATCATGGTCCAGTCTATTCCAGGACCTAGACGAATCGGGCTAGGGCGCGCGCAGGATGACGTTTTCAGACTCGAGCGCCCAGGTCTCGTGGTAGACATGGGGGCGGGGGCGCTGCAGTACGAGGG
>VXNE01000336.1 GCA_009840715.1 Gammaproteobacteria bacterium | reverse complement strand
CCGCCGGCGAACACCCCCGCACGCACGTTGCCCGACCCGGCCAGTACGCCGCCCAACTGCGCGAACAGGCCCGGCGGCTCGCCACCGGGACGGAAATCCGCGCCCGGCTCGAAGCGCAGCGCAATGCCGCTGTAGCCCCTGATGAACTCCTCCTCGGGGACCCTCCGCCGGCCGGTCGCCGGGTCGTTGAGATAGAAGTGGTCTTCATCGAACCCTTCGAGGACGACGAAGTGGCTGAACTGCCAGAACAGGATCGCCGGCAACTGGAGCTTCTTCAGGGCCGCGGCGCGCAAGCTCATGCCACGGCCTTCGAGGCCATAGTGCCGGCCGGCGCGCACGAGGCTCGCCGCGCTGCTGCCGTCCCGGCTGACCTCGCACTTCTCGCGCAGCTCGGTGAGGGCCACCCAGCGCCCGAAGTGGCCCAGGACGCTGCCGAGGCAGGCCGCACCGCATTCCGACGCGTGCATCTGCAGCACGACCGGCGTGGTCAACCGCCGCTTCGAGGGCTCCGACGCCACTTTGCGGCCCTGGGAGGCGCGTTGCGCCACGTTACGGTCGCCTCTTTCCGAAGAGTGGGCCGAAGAGCGCGATCGGGGACCGCGTGCCCAGGTCCAGGACGATCCGGCACTCCCTTCCCTCAAGCGGTACGGGAGCAGGGCCTTCGTCCAGCACGATGTCGACGCGGTAGAGGGCGACCGGCGCCGGGGGCTCGAACGGCGTCGGTTCCGACGACATGGGCATGGCGGCAATGCCCTCGACCTCGCCCGAAAGCGTGGCCGGCGCTCCGCCGGCCGTACCGAGTTCCACGACCGCCGGCATTCCCATGTCGATGTCCCGCGCGGCATCGCTTCTGAGCCAGACAAGCGCCTGCACGGGCCCGCCTTCGCGCCCGCTTTCGTCAGGCGCCACCACCACGCCGTTCACCGCAAAGCTGTGGGGCACGCTGCCGAAGAAGCCCCACCCCGCGAGCACCAGCAGCGCCAGCGCGACGGCGCCGAGGAGCAGACGCTCCCGCGGCGTGGAGACGGTCAGCAGCCGGTCGAGCTGTTCACGCTCTTCCTTCGCCTGGGCCACGGTGTCGTGAAACGACTGGAATATGTTGTCGAACATCAACCCTCCGCAGCCTCCCTAGTCCCGGTCCCCTTGTCCACCACCGTCAGCAGGGCCGGCAGCAGCGACAGGTCGGCAAGGAGCGCGAAACCGATGATCATCGCGGTCAGGACCCCGACCTGTGCGGTGGGAACGAAAGGAGAGAATAAGAGTATGAGAAAGCCCGCCACCAGCACGAACGTCGTGGTGACCAGGGCGCGCCCGGCCGTGTCGAACGCGTACCGCACGGCTTCTTCGGCGTCCCGGCCGTGCTCGCGCCGCGCCCGCCGGTACTTGCTGAGGAAGTGCACCGTGTCGTCCACGACGATGCCCACGGTCATGGCCACCACGACCGAGAGCGAGAGGCTCACCTGTGCGACCGTCAACCCCCAGACGCCGAAGCCGAGTACCGCCGGAAGCAGGTTCGGGACGATGCTGATCAGGCCCAGCCGAAGCGACCGCAACGCGAACAGGAGAATGGCGGAGATGGCCACGAGCACCACCACCGTCCCGAGTACCATCGCGCGGATGTTGCGTTGCCCGATGTAGGCGAAGAGCGCCGCCGGACCCGTGCCGTTGACGTCGGCGATGAGCGGCGCGTTCTCCTCGATCCACGCTTCCGCACGCGCATTCAGTTCCAGCAGGTCCTTCGAATAGAGCGTCTCCGCGGATACCGTCACGCGCGTGGCGGACCGGGACCGGTCGATCTGGTTGTTCAGGTCGAGACCCTCCGGCAGCGAGAGCTCGTAGAGGAGCAGGTACTGCGCCGCGAGCTCCTGGCTCTCCGGAATCCGGTACGCGTCCGGGTCGTCGCCGTGCATGCTCTGGTTGATCTGCCGGAACGTGTCCGTGATAACCGCGACGTGCCGTACCGCGGGCTGTTCCCGGTACCACTGCGCGAAGTTCGCGACCTCGGCGAGGAACTCGGGATCCGTGACCCCGCCCTCGACCGATGCATGCAGCGAGTACTCCAGCGACGTGTTGCCGCTCAGGTGCTCGTCCATGAAGTCCGTGTCCTGTCGAAACTCGACACTCTCGTCGAAGAAGTGCACGAGGACGTCGTTCAGCTCGTTGCGCGGTATGGCCAGGACCATCGCGGGCACGATCACCGCCCACGCCCAGAACAGCGCCTTGCGGTGCCGCAGCGCCGCGTCGGCGAGGCGGCTCATCGAGGGTCCGCGGAGCATCCGCCGGTCCTTCCCGGCACGCATCGGCAGAAGCGACAGCATGGCCGGCAGGAAGGTGACCGAGAGCAGGAAGCACGCCGCGATGCCGAAGGCGACGAAGTTGCCGAGATGCCGGTAGGGCGGCACTTCGGAAAAGTTCATGCTCAGGAATCCGAGCGCCGTCGTGAGGCTCGCCAGGAACACCGGGTGCAGGTTGAGCCTGACGGACTCGACGATGGCGTCGTGCTTCGAATCTCCCGCCCGCAACCGCTGCTGCAGCGCCACCAGCAGGTGCACGCAGTTCGCCACGACGATCATCAGGACGATGGTCGGCGCCGGGGAGATGGGCGGCGAGAAGGGCAGGCCGACCCAGGCGCCGAGGCCCATCGACGCGAGCACGGAAAAGACGATCACCAGTCCGGTCGTCGCCACGCCCGCCCAGCTCCGCGTGATCACGCCCAGGACCGCAGCCATGAGCAGGAGGCTCGCGGGCAGGAAGATC
>VXNE01000173.1 GCA_009840715.1 Gammaproteobacteria bacterium | reverse complement strand
GCGGCAAGCCCGCGCGACGAGGTGGTGCATTCGCTCGACGTCATCCGCAAGGGCGACTGGAAGTTCATCGAGGAGGGGATCGACTACTACGGCTGGAACACGGACGCGCCGGAGCTGTACGACATGGCGGCGGACCCCTACGAGCAGACCAACCTGGCTTCGAGCGAGACGGCCAAGGTCGCGGAACTCCGGGAGCGGCTGACCCATCACGCGCAGTTCGCCCGGGGCGCGGAGGCATCCGACGACATTCCCGACTACCCGCCCGCGGTCTACGGGGAGGAGGAAGAAGCGGCCTTCGCCGACCAGGTCGAGACGGCCGTGCGCCAACTCCGGGCGGGCAATCCGGCGCCATCGCCGGTGCGCCTCGAGGTCTCGGGCGCAAACGTCAAGCTGGTCCACGACGAGACGCTCGATGCGGATTCGGTGCCGCCAACCAGCGCATTCGCAGTGGTGTTGAAGCCGGGATACCGGTCGGCGGAAGTCGCGAGCGTGGTGGTGAGCGGCCGCGACGTGACGCTGACGCTGACCGAGGCGCCGACCGGCGAAACGTTGGGCCTGACCTACGAGGTTCCGGACGCCGGCGCGATCCGCGACGAGGACGAACTCGAGGCGGCCGGGAGGGTCTGGATCGCGGCAACGTTGCCATCGACGGACGCATCGCTTTCGGCACTGGCCCTGACGGACAGCGACGGCGGTGCCGTGTCGGTCAACGAGACCTTCGCGGCGGGGACGACGTCGTACACGGCGAGCGTCCCGCACGACGTGGCGCGGCTGACGCTGACCCCGACCACCGCCGATAGCAACGCCACGGTCAGTTACCTGGCCGCGGACGAGACCACGCTCGCGGACGACGACGCCACCACCGAGGCCCTGGACACGACGCTGGCCGTCGGCGCGAACACGATCAAGGTGGAGGTGACGGCCGAGGACGGGATCACCACGCGGGCGTACACCGTGACCGTGACGCGTGCGGCCGCGTGGGTCTGGACCACGACCATGACCGTGGGGGACTCCTCGGGCCGGGGGTTCTCGAGCCTGCCCAACCCCGACGTGGGCGGGCTTGAGGACGACACGTTCGAGTACGCCGGCCTCACGCGGCGCGTGCAGATCGTCGCTGCGGCTGCTTCCGGCGTGGTGTTCCGGACTCGCAACGGCGGGGACACCTTCGACGGCCTCGTGCTGGAGTGGGCGGGCGAAGTCCTGCCGCTCGACGACGCCACGCGGAGCTCCAACACCTTCACGTGGAACCAGGCGTGGCTGGACGCCAGCGCGCCCTCCCTCAACGCGGCCACCTACGAGACGACCTTGCCGAGGGGCGGGTCGGAGACGGTGTGCCTGCGCGAAGGCTCCGCGGCCTGCCCGCCGACCCCGGCGTTCGACGATGGCGCCAGCGCGTCGCGCGCGGTAGCCGAGAACGCTCCGGCGGGGACCGCGGTGGGTACCCCCGTCGCGGCCACGGTTGTCAGCGGCGACTCCCTGGCGTACTCGCTCGCGGGCCCGAACAGGGCCGAATTCGCGATCGACGCGTCGACCGGTCAGTTGACCACCGTGGCGGTGCTGGATCACGAGGCGGGCGGGAGCCGCTCGTTAACCGTGAGCGCGACCGACGGCAATAGCGGCGCAGCGTCGATCCCGGTGACGGTTTCCGTGACGGACGTCGACGAGCCGCCGGACGCGCCGCCCGCGCCGACGGTGTCGGGCGCTTCGAGCACGTCGTTGTCGGTGTCCTGGGACGCGCCGTCGAATGCCGGGCGACCCGCGCTGACCGACTACGACCTTCAGTACCGCGCCGGCGCCGAAGGCGCTTTCACGGACTGGGCGCACGCGGGCACGGAGACGGCGGCGGCGATCACGGGGCTATCGGCGGACACGGCGTACCAGGTACAGGTGCTCGCCAGGAATGCCGACGGCGCGAGCGCGTGGTCGGCTACGGGCGAGGGACGCACGGAAGCGGAGGAGGAGGCGCTCACGGCCTGGTTCGAGAACGTGCCGGACGCACACGACGGGGCGACGGAGTTCACGCTGACGCTCAAGTTCAGCGCCCGGGTCAGCACGCTGGTGCGGAACCTGCGCCACGACCGGTTGGTCGTGACCAACGGCACGGTAACGGGGATGCGCCGGGTGGACCGGACTGCGGAGGGCGCCGCCGAGTTCACGGTGCGGATCACGCCGACGGGACGCGACGCGGTGACGGTGTCGCTGCCGGCGGACGGTACCGCCTGCGACGCGGGCGGGGTATGCACGGCCGATGGCGTACAGCTCAGCCAGGGCGCGGACACGACCGTTCCGGGACCGGCGGCCGACGCGGCGGTGGAGGGCGACGTGCGCCTGGTCAACGGCGGTACGGCGCAGGAAGGCCGCGTGGAGATCCACCACAACAGCGAGTGGGGCACGGTGTGCGATGACCGGTTCGGCTCGGACGACGCGGCGGTGGTATGCCGGCAGCTCGGCTACACGGGCGGCGCGGCGCACCGTCAAGCGGCGTTCGGCGAGGGCACGGGCACGATCTGGATGGATGACGTGCAGTGCACGGGGAGCGAGTCGCGCCTGGCCGACTGTCCGTTCCTGGGCTGGAGCGTGCACAACTGCCGGCACTCGGAGGACGTCGGCGTGTCATGCGGGGCGGCGTCGAGCCTGTCGCTCACCCGGGCGACGGTTTCGAGCGCGGAACTCACGCTGCGGTACGACCGGGCGCTGGACGGCGGCTCGGTGCCGTCGCCGGGCGACTTCGTGGTCACAGCGGATGCGTCGACCGGTATGG
>VXNE01000005.1 GCA_009840715.1 Gammaproteobacteria bacterium | reverse complement strand
CTGACGGACTATAAGTTCTGTTAGTCATCGGCTGCAACTTGGGCCTCTCCATCGGGGAGGACGGCGTCCTCATCGTGGACGACCAGTTCCCGGAGATGATCCCGAAGGTCAACGCGGCCATCGAGGCGATCGGCGGCGGGGCCATCGACTACGCGGTCAATACGCACTGGCACTTCGACCATGCGGAGGGGAACCTCGCGCTCGGTCCGGCGGGAACGAAGATCGTCGCGCACCAGAATGCGCGGGAGGACATGGCGCGGGGAGGCATCATCAACCTGGTGTTCACCCGGTACGGCCAGCAGCCGTATCCGGAGGACGCGCTCCCCGTCATCACGTTCGAGGACCGCATGCGCCTGCACTACAACGGAGACCAGATCGACCTCGTGCACGTCGGCCCCGCGCACACCACCGGGGACGTCGCGGTGATCTTCCGCAAGCACAAGGCCGTGCACCTCGGCGACGTCTTCAACAACCTCGGCTACCCGTTCGTGGACGTCGACAGCGGAGGCGACATCAACGGCATGATCGCGTTCTGCCAGGCGATCCTCGACGAGTTGCCGAAGGACGCGATCGTGATTCCGGGACACGGCGAGGTCGTGGACTACGCGGTGCTGGAGGCCTATGTCGCGATGCTGACCACGGTGCGCGACCGGGTGGCGGCAGGCATCGCCGAGGGCAAGACCCTTGAGGAGGTGGAGGCGAGCAACCCGACCGCCGGCTTCGAGGAGCGCTACGGCGACGTCGCGGCTTCCCTCGGGTTCATCAACCGGGTCTACACCAGCTTGACGAAATGAGCGGTTTGGGCGTGGGGGCCTCTCAGGAGTCCCCGGCCCGCCGTTCCACCTCGGCCATCCAGCGGCGATGGCCGTCCGGGTCGAGGATCATCGACGAGAAATAGAGCAGGAGTTCCCGGTGCGTCTTGTTCAACCGTGCCTGGTCCATCGCCGCCTCGCCCGCCCGGCTGGTGACGAAGCGGAAACAGTCCTTGATGGCATCCTCGCTGCCGAGGACATCCCGCGCGCGGGCGTTGATGACGTCGTGCAGGCGCTCGAGGTCGGCGATGTCGATGCCGGCCTCGTCCGGGTTCATGACCACGTTCGCCCACACCGTCGCCAGAAGGATCCGGTAGACCTCCTTGTCGACAAAGGCGTCGGCGACGCACGCCCGCTTCTCGACCTCGTCCAGGATGGGGGCGAAGCGCGCCGACAGCAGCGCGTCGGTCACCGCGCGGACTCAATCCGCTCGCGGGCGCGTGCGGTGCGGGTGGGGCTTGGCAGGGAGCGCACGTCCGGCATGTTACGCGATCGGCTGCCGCGAGTTCGGCGAGGTTCCGGCTGATGTTCCAGGGCCTGTCCTTCGATCCCGTACGCTTGCCCGAGGCTGCCGAACGGCTGCGCGCGGAAGTGCGTGCTTTCGTGGCCGAACAGATGCCTGTCGACTACCTGCCGAACTCGGACTTCAACGAGGGTCACAGTCCCGAGTTCACGCGCGCGCTCGGTCGGCGCGGCTGGATCGGGATGACCTGGCCGGCGCGGTACGGCGGCGGTGAGCGGACCTTCTTCGAGCGTTACGTGGTCACGGAAGAACTGCTCGCGGCCGGCGCCCCGGTGAGCGCGCACTGGATCGCGGACCGGCAGAGCGGCCCGCTGCTCCTGCGTTTCGGTACCGCGGAGCAGTGCGCGCGCTACCTGCCCGGCATCGCCCGCGGCGAGACGTACTTCTCCATCGGCATGAGCGAACCGGACAGCGGCTCCGACCTCGCCTCGGTGTCCACCCGCGCCGAGGCGGTCCAGGGTGGCTGGGTGGTCAATGGCACCAAGGTCTGGACGACGGACGCGCAACGCAATCACTACATGGTGACCCTCGTGCGCACGGAGCCGCCCGGCGACAACCGTCATGCCGGCCTGTCGCAACTGGTGGTCGATCTCCGCGGCGAGGGCGTGACCGTGCGCCCGATCCGCAACATTGCCGGCGGCGAAGATTTCAACGAGGTCGTGTTCGAGGACTGCTTCGTCGGCGAGGAGGATGTGATCGGCACGCCGGGCAACGGTTGGGAGCAGGTCACCAGCGAACTGTCCTATGAACGGAGCGGGCCCGAGCGGTTCCTGTCGGCGTTCCGCGTGTTCGTGGAGTTCGTCCGTGCGGCGGGACCGGAGCCGGACGAGTCGACCGCGGCCCTCATCGGCCGCCTCGCGAGCCACATCATGACGCTGCGCAAGATGTCGATGTCGGTGGCGGGGATGCTGCAGGACGGCAAGAGCCCGGCGGTGGAGGCGGCCCTGGTCAAGCAACTCGGCAACGACTTCGAGAAGCTGGTGCCGGAACTGCTGCGGCTGGCGCCTCCGGCGGCCGCTGGCGCCGCCGGTTCGGCGCTGCGGCGGTCCTTCGAGCAGACGCTCCTGCACTCGCCGTCGTTCACGCTCCGGGGGGGCACGCGGGAGATCCTCCGCGGCGTGATCGCCAGGGGCCTGGGCCTGCGCTGATGGACGCGCTGCTGGCCGACACGGCGGAACGCATCTTCCGCGATCACTGCGACAAGGCGCTGCTCGAGGCTGCCGAGACCGGCTCGTTCCCCGAGGCGCTCTGGGATGTCTTCTGCGAAACCGGCTTGCACCATGTCGGCAGCGCCGCGTCCGGGACCTCTCTGGCGGACCTGTTCGGGTTGCTGCAGGTGGCTGGGCGACACGCCGTGCCGCTGCCGCTCGCGGCGACGCTCCGGGCGACCCGGCTCTGGGCTATCGACGGACGCGCCACCATCGCGCC
>VXNE01000690.1:588-2764 GCA_009840715.1 Gammaproteobacteria bacterium | reverse complement strand
GGGGGGGCGCGCCCCCCCCCCCCCCGCGGGGGGGCGCCCCCCCGCGGGGGGGCGGGGGTCCCCACCCCGGCGGGGCCGTCCCCGGGCCCCGCCGGCTTGGACCACGATCACCAACAGCAGTTCACGACCGGCAGCCACGCGGGCGGCTACCGGCTGACCCGCGTGGACCTGGAGATGCAGGACACGGCGGCGCCGACACCGACCTTCAGCGTGCGCATCCACGCACGGCGGTCGGGGCTCGGGTTCGGTCTGGGCCCCAGCCTGGGCACGCTGACGCAGCAGGGCAGCCTGCCGGGCGCCTTCGGGACCGTGCAGTTCACGCACTCCGGCGGCATCGAGCTGGACGCCAACACGGACTATCTGGTCGTCATCGACGTCGCGGCCAACGGGAGCGGCGACACGAAGGTGAGGTACACGTCCTCGGATGACGAGGACCCGGACCCGTCGGCGGGCTGGACCATTGCCAACGGCCGTGCGGAAAGGGCCTGGGGGTCAGAAGCTACGTGGACCGTGAGGTTTCAGCCCCTCCAGATCGCCGTGCACGGCCACGAGCGGCCGCTGAAGCTGGTGAGCAACACGGCGCAGGCGGACGGCGGCGACGCCGGGCTGAACAACGACCACGCGCAGGCGTTCACCACCGGCAGCGGCGCCGGCGGCTACCGGCTGTCGGGCGTGGACCTGGAACTGCAGCTGACGTCCGGCACGGCGCCGACCTACAGCGTCAAGATCCACGGGGAACACGCCACCCCGGGCTTACCCGACCTGTCCACTGCTGTGGGGACGCTGTCGCAGCGGGGCAACCGGCCGGAGGGCGCGGGCTCGGCCGCGGTGGTGCGGTTCACGGCGCGCGGCGACGGCCTCGAACTGGACCCGGAGACGACCTACTTCGCGGTGCTCGACGTCACCGCCGACCGGAGCGCCAACACGACGGTGGGGAGAACGAGCGTGAGCGCGGAGGATCCCGGCGCGGCGGCGGGCTGGAGCGTCGCGGACTTCCGCCTCTGGCGGCCGGCGAATCAATCGGGCGCGGGGTGGCACAGGGAGGACGCGACCAACCACGTGCTGAAGCTCGCCGTGCACGGTCTGCAGAACCCGGCGCCGGCCGGCGCCGAACCGGCCATCACGATCTCGGGCGGCGCTGCGGTGCCGGAGGGCACGGCGGCGGCGTTCACGGTGACGGCGGACCCGGCGCCGGCGGCGCCGCTGACGGTGAACCTGACGGTCTCCGAGGCGGCGGGCAGCGACTTCGTGGCGGCCGGCGACGAGGGCGCCCAGACGGTGACGATCGCCGCCAACGCCACCAGCGCCACCTACGCGGTGACGACGCAGGGCGACAGCGTCGACGAGCCGGACGGCACGGTGACGGTGGCGGTGGAAGCGGGCGCCGGCTACACCGTGGGTACGACGGCGTCGGCCGACGTGACGGTGCGCGACGACGACGTGGCCGCGGGCGCGCCGGAGCTGCTGGACGCGGTCGTGCACGAGGCGACGCTGACGCTGGTCTACGCGGTCGATCTGGACACGGGCTCGACGCCGGCGCCCGCCGACTTCACGGTGACGGTGGGCAGCGGCGGGCAGAATCGACGTGACCGCCCGACGGCGGTGGACGTGGCGGACACCCGGGTGGTGCTGACCCTGGCCACGGCCGTGGGCGCCGGCGACACGGTGACGCTGGACTACCAGGCGGGCGCGAGCCCGATCCGGGACGCGGCCGGCCTGGAGGCCGGGGACCTCGCGAACCGGAGCGTCCGGAACCTCGCGGCGGACACGACCTCGCCGACACTGCGTGCCGCGACGGTGGAAGGGGCGCTGCTGACGCTGACCTACGACGAGCTGCTGAACCCGGACAATGTGCCGCCGGGGGGCGCCTTCAACGTGGGGGTGCGGGTGGCCGGGAACGACTTCTTCGACCGGCGGACGGTGGACGACGTCGCGGTGCGCGGCAAGCGGGTGACGCTGACCCTGGCCTCGCCGGTGGCCGCGGACGACACGGTGCAGATCGACAGCTACATCCCGTCGGCGGGCCTGATCACGGACTACGCGGGCAACCCGGCGGGGACGATCACGACGCTCCCGGTGAGCCACGGCCCGCCGCCCCGCCCCCCGCCCCCCCCCGCGGGGGGCGGGGCGCCCGGCGCCCGCGCGCGCGGCGGGCCCCCCGCCCCCCCCGCCCCCC
>VXNE01000690.1:0-578 GCA_009840715.1 Gammaproteobacteria bacterium | reverse complement strand
TGCGGTGCTTGGATTTGTGAATAACAACCCCCCGCCCCGCCGCCGGCCGCCCGCCCGCCCGGCGGGGGCGGGCGGCCGCCCGGCGGCGGCGGCGGCGAGCGCAACCAGCCGCCGCAGGCCAAGCCGATCGCCGCCCGCGCGGTGTACCTGGGCGCGGCGCTGTCGGTCGACCTGTCGGCGTACTTCTCCGATCCCGACGACGACGACCTGGAGTACGCGGCGTCGTCGTCGGACGAGGCGGTGGCGACGGCGGCCGTGGACGGCGCCACGCTCACGGTGCGCGGCGTGGGGCGCGGGTCGGCGGAGATCACGGTGACGGCGGAGGACCCGGACGGCGAGACGGCGACGCGGAAGTTCAGGGTGACGGTGACGGAGACGGCGGTGTCGGTGGCGGCGGTCGGGACGTCCGTGACGGAGGGCGGCGTCGCGACGTTCGCGCTGACGGCCGCGCCGGCGCCGGGCGCGGACCTGGCGGTGGCGGTCGCGGTGCGCGGCGGCGCGGCCTACGGCGTGGCGGACGGCGCGCGCACGGTGGCCATCGCCGCCGGCGCCACCGAGGGCGCGCTGCGGCTGGCGTC
>VXNE01000144.1 GCA_009840715.1 Gammaproteobacteria bacterium | reverse complement strand
CCGCACCGTCTCGGGCGGCACCGCCACCGCGAACGCCGACTACCAGGAGGCGAACCACCGGATCCTCTTCGCGGCCGGGGAAAACGTTAAACCGGGTTCCGTTGCGCTAATGGAGGATGCCGCCACCGACCCCGGCGAGACGGTGAACGTCGAGATCAACAACGCGCGGGTGATCACGCCCCGGGGGGCCGAGTTCGGCCCGCTGTCGATCACCAGGGCGCAGGCGACGGGGACGATCGACGCGCCCGCGAGCAGCAGGACCCCGTTGCCGAACGTGAACATGCGGATCGAGAACACTAGCGGGAGTGAAAGAGGCGGCTGGCTGCACTTCACCATCGAGCTCTCGCGGGCACTGGACGAGTATGTCTGCTACGACTTCGAGACCCTCGGCACGGGCACCGCGAGCGAGGGGGTCGACTACCTGCAGCGTCCGAAGTCGACGCTGTGGCAGCCGCCCGGCGCCACCGAGTGGACCGAGTTCGTCCGCATCCTCGACGACTCGATCGACGACGGCGGGGAGACGGTGCAGGTCAGGATCAGCGACGCGGAACTGTGCGACGACGCGTCGAAGACCGTCACCATCGGCCGGGCGGACGCGACGGGCACCATCACCAACTCGGACCCGATACCGGCGGCGTGGCTGGCGCGCTTTGGGCGCACGGTTGCGGACCAGGTGATCGACGCCGTCGAGGGCCGGATGGAGGCGGCGCGGGCTCCCGGCACGGAGGTGAATCTCGCCGGCCAACGGATCGGGGTATTTGGGGCGCAGCGGGACTGGGGGCCCTACGCGGCGAGCAAGCCCCTATCGCTCTGGGGGGGCGCCGGCTACGGCGCGGGAGCGGAAGTGACGCATCTGCGCCCCGGATGGGCCGAGGATGCGCGAGACGCGGAGGGGGCGAACTGGCACGCGCCGCAGGGCCGGACGGCGCGCGAGCTGCTGTTCGGGAGCTCCTTCTCCCTCGCCGCGGGTGATGCGCACACCGGCAGCTACGCGCTGTGGGGCCGTGGGTCGGTGTCGCGCTTCGACGGCCGCGACGGCGGCGTCGCGGTCGACGGCGCGGTGGCAAGCGCGTTTCTGGGCGCCGACTGGAGCCGGGAGCGGACCACGATGGGGCTGATCCTCGGGCACAGCGTCGGCGACGGCGGCTACCGCTCGGAGTCCGGGCACGGCACGGTGTCCTCGACCTTGACCGGGCTCTATCCGTGGATGCGCCAGGCGCTGGGGGAGCGGATCTCGCTGTGGGGCGTTGCGGGCTACGGCGCGGGCACGCTGACGGTGACGCCGGCGAAACTGGACGGCCCGTCCCAGGCGGCGATCCGGACCGACCTGGGACTCGGCATGGGCGCGGTGGGCCTGCGCGGCACGCTGGCGCAGGCGCCGGACGAGGGCGGCTTCGAGCTTGCGGTCAAGACCGACGCGATGGGTGTGCGCACGCACTCGGCGGCGGTGCCGGGGCTTGCGGGCACGAGCACCGGGGTGACGCGGTTCCGACTGGGCCTGGAAGGCTCGCGGCCGTTCCGTTTCGCGGGCGGGGCGCAACTGCGACCCAGCGTCGAGGTCGCCGTGCGCCAGGACGGGGGCGACGCCGAGACCGGCTTCGGGGTGGATGTCGGCGGCGGCATCGCATGGACGGACCCGCGGCGGGGTCTCGCCGTCGATCTCCGGGGCCGGGGACTGGTGAGCCACGACTCGAAGGGCTTCCGCGAGGCCGGGCTGTCGGGCTCGCTCCTCTGGGAGCCACGGGCCGACAACGGCCGGGGTCCGAGCCTGACGCTGACGCAGACGCTGGGCGCGCGGGACTCGGGCGGCGCGGATGCGCTGCTGGAACGGGGCACGCTCGCCGGTCTCGCGGCGCACGACAGCGGCGCGGAGGACGGCGGATTACTGGCACGGCGGCGCCTGGAGGTACGGTTCGGTTACGGCCTTGCCGCGTTCGGCGACCGCTTCACCTCGACGCCCGAGCTTGGCTTCGAGCTGTCGGACGCGTGGCGCGACTACCGGCTCGGCTGGCGGCTCTCGCACGGCGCGGGCGCCGGCGCGCTCGACCTGTCGCTTGTGGCGACGCGGCGCGAGGCCGTCAGCGACTACGGCGCGGACGTGGCGCCCGAGCACGCGGTCGGGCTGCGCATCGACGCGCGGTTCTAGGCCCCGCCGAGCGCGGGCCGTGATTGGACGGACCGGAGGCCGCACATGCATCTGGTCCCCGTTCGACCCCTTTGAAAAGTCGGGAACGGAAGGCGACCGGCGCTTGCGAAACCGCTCCGGCGATTCGTGCAGGCGGCACGCCGCGCGTTCAGCAGCAACACCGAACGGGCGCTCAGTTTCCATCTCGCCATCTACGCCGAGCGGCGCGCCGACCGAGGGAAGGGAAACCGACACCAAACGGCCGCGAAGCCGGCCGGTCGAGAGCTTGATGTAATCCTGGCCATGGCCACCCAACTGCTCCAAAGGGGCGTCGAAGTCGTCAAATTCCATGTCTGTGTAGGAGACGGCACTTTTCGTTTTTCCGTATAGTCGTGGCGGCTGGACGCCCGCAGTTCTTCCTCCGGCGTTTCCAGCGCCGCTTCTGGATCTGGTCGCAGGTTTCCCTGGCGCCGAGTAACCCTTCATCGAGCAACCATTCGATCGGATGCGCCCATAGGGATGCGCCACGCGCGTCATTCTCCCCGCTTCGGAGGGCACGTCGTTAGTCTGGCAAGCGAAAGGGGGTTGCCGCCGAGCCCAAGGCGGAACGACCGCAAGGCGGGACACTCCCCGGCTTGA
>VXNE01000629.1 GCA_009840715.1 Gammaproteobacteria bacterium | reverse complement strand
CGCGCCTTCTTCAACCGCCGCGAGTCCGTCAACCAGGCGGCGCCAGAGCCGGTCGGGGCCGGAACCCTGGGGGAAACCGGCAGCCTGATGGACGACATCGTGATCGACGCCGACAACCCGTACAACCCGTTCGGCTTTGACGTCGGGCCGGGGGGCTTCCTGACCCGGCGTCCGCTCGAGAGCGGGCCGCGCATCTTCGAGCAGGACGTCGACACCCGCTACGCCGCGTTCACGATGGAGGGTGTCTCACGCGGTTTCGGCCGGGCGTGGCTGTGGGACGCGAGCCTCGTCTGGTCGCGCAACGTCGCCGAGCAGACGAAACACGGTGCGCACAACGCCCGCAGGATGCTCCTGGCCCTCGGGCCGCCGGAGGGCTGCGCGGGCGTACCGGGCTGCGTGCCGCTCAACCTGCTCGGCGGACGCGGCACGATCACGGACGCCATGCTCGACTGGATCGGCTTCGTGCAGGAGGACTCGAGCGCGCAGACCCTGCGCAGTTTCGTGGCGAACGTCACCGGTGAACTCGCGAGCCTGCCGGCCGGCGCGCTGGATTTCGCGGCCGGTTTCGAACGCCGCGAGCAGGACGGGCGGTTCGACCCGGACCCCGTGGTCGCCGCCGGCGACACGGCCGGCATCCCCGCGCAGCCCACCGCCGGCGGCTACACGGTCACGGAGTTCTACGCCGAGATTGCGGCGCCGCTGCTCGCCGGCGCGGGGGACGACACACTGCTCGATTTCTCCGCGGCGGCGCGCCGCTTCGACTACAGCACGTTCGACACCGGCGTCACCGCGAAGGCGGCGCTGCGCTGGCGTCCGGCACCGGACGTGCAGTTGCGGGCATCCTGGGCCGAAGGCTTCCGGGCGCCGAACATCGGCGAGCTGTTCGGGGGCCTGACCCGCCTCGACGCCGCCATCTCCGATCCTTGTGCGAACTTCCTTGCCACCAACGTGGGGGCCGCGGTGATCGAGCACTGTGTCGCGCAGGGCGTACCCGCGGACGGCAGCTACACGCAGTTGGGAAGCCAGATCAGCGTCCTCACCGGGGGCAACGAACGGCTCGACCCCGAGACGTCCACGAGCCGCTCCCTGGCCCTGGTCTGGGGCCCGGCATGGGCCACGGGACCCGCGTGGATCGAGGCGCTGCGTATCGAGCTGGCCCACTATGCCCACGACGTGGACGACGCCATCACCGGCTACGACGCGCAGGCGGTCCTCGACGGGTGCTACCGGGACCGCGTCGGCGTGCTCTGCGACCTCGTCGCGCGCAACGACCGGGGTGGCATCGCCCGTTTCCGCAACACGCTGTTCAACGTCGGCTCCGTGGAAACCCGCGGCTACGACCTCGCGGTGCTCCTGACCGCGGCTTCAGGGTGGCGCGTGCGCTTGCAGGCGACGCACGTGGCCGAGTTCACGGAGCACCTGGAGGACACGGCGGGCACGGTAGTCGAGACGCGCAGGCTGGAAGGGCTTACCGAGTCGGACCGTGGGAAGCCCCGTTGGAAGGCCGCCCTCGTCGTCGAGCGGAGTACGGCCCGGTGGCAGGCGGCCTGGACGGTGCGGTACATCGATTCCATGACCGAGCGCTGCAGCGACTTCCTCGACGGCTCCCCCGACAGCCTCACGAACCTTGGCTTGTGTTCCATGCCGGACTTCGAGGACAACACGGCTTCGCGCAATCGCCTGTCGAGCAGGACCCTGCACGACGTGCAGGCGGGCTACACGTTCCGGGCGGCGCGGGGGGAACTCGCGGTCGTCGCGGGGATCAACAACGTGTTCGAGCGCGATCCTCCCGTCAGCATGAGCGCATCGCTGAACGGCTACGACGCTTCGGTGTACGACATCCCGGGCGGCAGGTTCGCTTACCTGCGCCTCGCCTGGTCGAACGACCCCTGACGGCGGGTGTCAGGGCACGTCGCCGGCGAGTACGGTGCGGAACACGCTTGCGTCGACGTTGCCCCCGGACAGGATCACGGCCACGCGCCGGCCGGCCCGCCGCGCGCCTTCCTGACACAGACCGGCAAACGCCGCGGCGCCGGCCCCTTCCGCGACGTTGTGGGTGCTCCGATAGAGCACGCACATCGCTTCGGCGATCTCGGCCTCGCTCACCTCGACGATCCGGGCGGCGCCGCGCCGGATGACCTCGAACGCCTCCGCGTGGGGCATGCGCACGGCCATGCCGTCGGCGAACGTGTCGGACGTGTCCGTGGTGACAATGCTCCCGGCCGCGACGCTGCGCGCCACCGCCGGGGCGCGGGCAGCGACCACGCCGACGACCTCCGTCGAGAGACCCATGAGGTCCCGTGTCCGGATGACCCCGCAGATGCCGCTGCCCATGCCGATGGGCACGTACACCGTATCGAGGTCCCGCACGGCTTCGAAGAGTTCGTGAGCATAGGTCGCGACGCCCCGGACCAGGGCCGGGTGGAAGGAGGGCACGTAGTACGCCTCGCCGGCGGCGGCCCGGCGTTCGGCCTCCATCCGGGCCTCCTCGAAGTCGTCGCCGACCTCGACGAGTTCGGCGCCCCAGCCGAGCATCGCCTCGTTCTTCTCGACGCTGTTGCCCCGGGGGATGAGGACCGTTACCGGGACGCCACACCGGCGCGCGGCGAACGGGATGCTCTGGCCGTGGTTGCCGCGCGTCGCCGTCACGATGCGCTCCGGCAGCCGCCCGGTCCGGTCCAGTTCGTCGAACAGCACCAATCCGCCGCGCACCTTGAAGGAGCCGATCGGCGTGTGGTTCTCGTGCTTCACCCACACCTCGCAACCGACGCTGCGGCAGAGGGTGGGCCAACGATACTGGGGCGTCGGGCCCATCGCCCGGGCCACGACGCCGTGCGCGTCCTCCAGTCCAGCAAGGTCGAACATGACAGTCAGGTCAGGGCCTGGTCCTCGTGGCGAGCCGGTTGTGCAGTTCGTTACCGCCGCTGCCCTGGAAGTCGGGGCTGATCTCCACCACGACGTCCCCGGATTCCAGGTTCCGCTGCCCGATCTTCCGGTAGGTGGCGACCGAACGCGGCGAATCCTCGTCGACCACGTAGAGCGCCGCCGGCAGCACCGCCGCCCACCGCCCGACCACCTTGATGTCCACCTCGCTGGCAGGCAGTTCTTCCAGCCAGAGGTCGGCCTCGCCGTTCCTGAATTCCATGACGTAGGCGACCTTGCCGTCCGGGCCGGGATCGAGCCTGGCCGGCACATCGGTGAAGACCTCGTTCATCTTCAGGTTCAGCGTGGGATTCTCCGCCGCGAAGGTCTGGATCACGGAACGGGCCATGTCGAACCATGCCTTGCTCGCGAAACTGACCTTGGCGGGATCATCGACCGTGCAGGCGAAGCTCGCGGCGTCGTCCGGGTCGCCGGACCCGTCGTACGTCGCATACTGCGGGGAGGGACAAAGCGGCCGGGTGAAGCGTCTGGCGCCTTCCTGTTCGGCCTTTTCGGCGCCGGCCCGCATCACCGCGTCGTACCAGTCCGCGGAGCCCGCGCCGGCCGCGCTCGCCTCGAACCAGTTCGTGATGCCCGGCTGCGCGGCGACAATCTCCCCGGGCGCGCGGTCCTCTTCCACCCAGTCGACGATCGGACGCACGTAGTCCGCCGCCCAGGCACCGGGGCCGCCGGCGCAGTGGAGCATGCCGGGCACCATGTACAGGCGGTGGAACCCCGCCATTGTCTCCGGACCGCCGGTAAGGTCTTCGGCCGCGTCCAGGTAGTCCAACAGGAGCTGCGGCCGGAGGGGGAAGTCACTCCAGCCCTGGTAGACGATCAGCTTGCCGCCGCGACTCTCGAAAGCGGAAAAGTCGCCGGGCGGGAGATCCACGGCCACGCCCGCCTCGGCCAACGCCTGGCGGTCTTGCACAACGTCGAACTCGTCCAGGCGGAAGCCCGGATCCCGATGGAGGAGATGCTCGACGATCGGGGTCGACGCCTCGCTCGCGGACGCCCCCATGAAGCCGGGGTTGCCCGTCACCCATAGCATCCAGTCGCCGTCTCCCTCCCCGCCGGGCACTACGCCAGGCGATACCGTGCGCCCGCTGCCGTCCGAGATGCCGTCGTAGATGGCGCGTGCCGTTTCGATCTGGCCGGCCGTCAGGCAGCCCGCGGTCCGTCCCTCCTCGCAGCGCAGGTCTTCCAGCCTGAGCATGTCCGTCGTACAAGCCTTGGGGAGGCCGATGACGCCATCCTCCAGACCGTCGAGCAGGTCGCACCGGTTCCGGGAGTTCGCTTCCAGCAGCGCCAGGCTCTCGGGGGTCAGCGGGTTCGCGCGCTGCAATCTCGCCGTCGCCACGCTCCATGGCAGCAGCTCCCGCATCTGATCGGTCGCCGGTGCGCCGGCGACGGCGCCGTCGTAGTCCGCGGGATAACGCAGGAGCGCGTTCAGGACGGCGCGCCCGCCGTTGGAGCAGCCCCAGATGTACGCGTGGCGGTTGTCCTCTCCGTAGAACGCCCCGATGATCTCCTTGGCGGCGACGGTGCTCAGGTGTACCGCCCGATAGCCGTAGTTGATCACCGCAAGCCGGTCGCGGAAGAACGCGTTCGCGTCCGGGGCGTTCCCTTCGTGGCCCGCGTCGGTCGACGCCATGGCGAAGCCGTCTTCGAGCAGGCTGGTGGTATCGCCGATCCTGCCGGCACTGCCGCCGACGGCGTGGAACATCATGCGCCCTCGCCACCCGTCGACCGGCATCGTGACCTCGAAACGTATCGTGCCGTCGATGACGCCACGGACCCTGCAGTGCGCCGGGACCTCGCCGGATGCTTCGACGAGCACGCCGGGCTCGATCGCGCGGTCGGGGTCCGACAGCAGGTAGCTCCGATCGCACCGCGTTTCCGCCGACCCGCTTTCGGCGTCGGCAAACGCTGCGCAGGACAACGCCATGAGTACGCACAAGCCCGTCGGTCGTACAGTCATATGGGGACTCCCTACCGTACCGGTCGGTCAGAAGTTCGCGCCGATGGAGAGACCATAGGTCCTCGGCGGCGTGAAGGCGTTCTGGATCGGGAAATTGTCGCCCGTGGTGAGGTTCTGGTACGCCACGATCAGCTCGTCCGTCAGGTTGGCGCCGAAGAGGGTGTAGGTCCAGCGCCCGGCCGCGTCCCGGAAGGTGACGCGCAGATTAACGAGCCCGTAGTCGTCCATCGAGATGCGCTCTTCGTTGTGGGGGCGGAAATACACCTGGTCCTGCCAGCTGTACTCCACGCGTACGGCGCCCGTACCCCAGGCGCCGACCGGGAAGGACCGGGCGACCCCGACGTTGTACGCCCACTGCGGAGCCCCGACCAGGTGATTGCCTTCGACGTTCACCGTCGAGTCCGCATAGATCGTCGGCAGCCACAGCTCCCCGTAGGTCGCGTCCAGGTAGCTCGCGTTGAGATCGATCGTCAGTCCGTCCACGGGTTCCGCCAGAATCTCGAGCTCGATGCCGTCGATGTCGGACTGCCCGGCATTCGTGACGATGTTGGTGGAGGTGCCGACGACGCCCGGAAGCATGACCACCTGGAAGACCTGGAGATCCTCGTAGTCCATGCTGAACAGCGACCAGTTCAGGCTGAGACGCCCGTCCGCGAGGATGCTCTTCATGCCGATTTCGTAGTTGGTGACTTCCTCCGGGTCGAAGCCGCTGCCCTGCATCAGGAAGGAATTGAACCCGCCGGACTTGAACCCCCGCGCGATCGTCGCGTACAGCGACACGTTGTCGCGCACGTGCCAGGTCAGCGCGATCTTCGGGGTGAAGGAGCTGTACCGCTCCGCCAGTTCGTCCGTGTTCATGATGCGGAACAGCGGGATCGAGAGGAACTCTTCCAGCTCCTTGTCTTCCGAGCTGTAGCGCGCTCCGACCGTGAGGTCCAGCGAATCGTTGATGCGATAGGTGCCGTCCGCGAACACGGCCCATGCATCGGTGTCGATCCGCGGTGCGCCCAGGACGTAGTCAATGCCCCGGCCGCCCCTCAGGTCGATGATCGTGTAGATGTCCTCCACGAAATAGAACGCCCCGATGACCCAGTCGACGGCGCCGCCGCTTGCAGACACCAGGTTGAATTCCTGGGACAGGGTTTCGTTGTCGACGGGCCAATCCCGGAAGAACGCCGCGTTGGCGTTGGTGTAGTCGATGTCGAACTTGCCGTTGTAGTCGACATGGCGCCAGGCCGTCAGCGACGTCAGCGTCGCGATCCCAAGGTCCAGGTCGACCCGGACCGACACACCCTCGGTGTCCACGGTCTGGGAGGTCGGGGCGTCGTGGTTGACCACGCGTCTCGTGGCGGCCAGGGCGGTGGGTAGATAGGCTCCCGGATACGTCAGTTCGATCACCGTGGGTCGATCGGGCGCGAACCGCTCCAGGTGCGCGACCTGGACACTGTCGTCGGTGCTGCGGTCGGCCGTGAGCAGCAGCGTCAGCCGATCGCTGGCGCGATACTCCAACTTGCCGCGGAAGGACATCTGATCCGCGTCGTTCCATCGCTTGCCGTTGAAGAGGTTCTTCGTGAAACCGTCACGGTTGGTGGTCTTGAACGCGAAACGCCCGAGCACGCTGTCGGCAATCGGACCGCTCAAGTGACCCTCCGTCTGGACCAGGTTGTAGTTGCCCACGGTCGCCCTGCCACCGATTTCGAACTCCTCCGTTGGCGCCCGGGTGATGACGTTGATGGTGCCTCCCGTGGCGTTGCGCCCGTAGAGCGTCCCCTGGGGCCCGCGCAGTACCTCGATGCGTTCCATGTCGAAGTAGGGTCGCGAGGTGTCGTAGCGACTGGAGCGATACACGCCGTCGACGTGCACGGCCGAGCCTGTGGCCGCGCCGGCGGCCAGTTGCTGCACACCGATGCCGCGCATGGTCACGATCGACTGGCCGAGGTAATCGCCGATCTTGATCCCGGCGGCGAGGTACTGGACCGCTTCGATGTTCTGTACGCCGCTGTCCTCCAGCCGGTCGGAGCCGAACGCATTGATCGACAGAGGGAGATCCTGCAGGTTCGACTCGCGCTTGCTCGCGGTCACCACGATCTCCTCCACGAGGCCCGTCCGGTCTTCCGACTCGGCGAGGGCCGGGGCTCCCGGGACCGCGAGCGCTGCTGCAAGCGCCGCAGCCAGCACCCTGCGATATAGCGCCCTGGTTGCCGTGGTGGCCTGCCCATACATGTTGCGTTCTCCTGGAACTCCAGTCCGCCGATCCCTTGAGCCTACATCGCCCCCCCGCCGGCCGGGATCAGTCTGCCACGCAGGTGAAGCTCGCCGCATCGTCGGGGTCGCCGGAACCCGTGTACCGCGCCCGCTCGGGGAAGGGGCAGAGGGGACGGCTGAAGCGGCGTGCGTCGGCGTGGCCCGCACCCGCTTCCATGGCCCTCGGATACCAGTCGACCTGCCCGGATGCGACGGCCCCGAAGGCGTCCAGCCAATCGACGATGCCGGGTTGGTGCGCCACGAGCCGCTCGGGCGGGCGCCCCTGCTCCACCCAGTCGACCATCGGCTGAATGTAGTCCGCCGCCCACGCGCCGGGGCCGGCGACGCAGTGCAGCATGCCGGGCACCATGTAGATCCGCGAAAACTCCGCCATGCCTTCCCGGCCGCCGCTGAGTGCTTCCGCTCTCGAGACATAGTTCAGGAGCTCCAGCGCTCTGCAGGGCACATCCTGCCAGCCCTGATAGATGAGGAGCTTGCCTCCGCCGGCGCGAAACGCGCCGAAGTCCGGTTCCGGCAACTCCACCGAGACCGAGGCCTCCGCCAGCTCCACCCGGTCCGTCACCGGGTCGAACTGTTCGAGGTCGAAGCCAGGCTTCCTGTGAAACAGATCCCTGACGATGCCGCCCATGCCCTCATGCCCTGGCAGGGCCAGGAATGCCGGGTTGCCCGTAACCCAGATCTGCCACTCCCCGGCCGCCTCCGCGCCGGGCAGCACGCCGGGGGACAGGACCTGTCCTTCGTCGTCCACCACCCCGGTGTAGAGGAAGCGCGCCGTGTCGATCTGACCGACCGTCAGGCAACCCGATGTCTCTCCCCCTGTGCACTCGAGGCCCTCGAGGTTCAGGACATCCAGGGTGCATTGCGTGGGATTGCCGACAATGCCGTCGGCCAGCCCGTCAAGCGCATCGCACGCCTGCTTCGAGTTGGCGTCGAGCAGCGCAAGGGACGCCTCATCGAGCGGATTGGCGCGCTGTTTCCGGTGTGCGGCGACGCCCCACGGGACGATTTCGCGCCCCCAGCCGGACGCCGGCGCGCCGGCGATCACGCCATCGAAGTCCTCGGGATAGCGCAGCGCTTCCACGAGCGCCGCCCGGCCCCCGTTGGAACAACCCGTGATGTAGGAGTAGCGCACCTCCCGCCCGTAGAAGGCCGCAACGAGGCGCTTGGCCAGGACCGTGGTGAGATGGATCGCCCGGAAGCCGAAGTTGATCAGGGCGTTGTCGTCGCGCGCGAACTCCGAACCCTGCGTGGTGACCGACTTGTGTCCGGTGTCCGTCGTCGCCATGGCGAAGCCCTTCGAGAGGAGGCTCCCGGTGTCCCCGAGGACTCCGGCCGTACCCCCGACGGCATGGAACATGAGCCGTTCCCGCCAGCCTTCGACGGGCATGGTGACCTGGAAACCGATCGTGCCGTCGATGACGCCCCGCACCCTGCAGTGGGCCGGAACGTCGTCTGTCGCCGGCATCACGACGCCCGGTTCGACCGCATGGTCCACGTCGGTCAGGCGGTACAGATCCTGGCAGGCGTTCTCCGGCGCTCTTGCATCCGATGCACCCAGGGCTGGGGCGGCGGTCGCGCAGAGTGCCAACGCGAGCCACACAGAGAAGCGGAAGTTCACGAGCGTTCCCCCTTCGGGCGGTACTGGTCTTGAAGACGCCGTAGCGCGGCCGCTGCGTCGCTGGAACGCATCCCGGGGGAGCCGCCGCACCGTCCCGATCCCCGGGCCCGCAGGTTGCCCCCAAGGGAGCCCAGGGAGGCCCTTCGGCCGGGCCGCGATCATGACCGTCAGGAGCAGAAGACGCGACAGGCTGCCGGGAACCTCAGCGCAGCGGGTGGGCGCGGCGACCTATTCCATGCTGACTGTCAGCGCCTGATTCGTGGCTACCCGAAGCTCCCACTGATAGGACGGCCAGGTTCCCAGCAGCTGCATCATGCTGACCACCACGATGTCCTCGACGGGATCGATCCAGAACACCGTGCCTGCGCCCCCGGTCCAGGAGTAGTCTCCGACACTGGCCATGATGCCCTGTGCCGCGGGATCGGTTAGCACCGAAAATCCGATGCCCCAGCCACCGCTGGCAAACGGGATTCTCTCGATTGGCGACACGGGATGAACTCCCGCAGCCAGGTGATTCCGGCGCATGAAGTTGACGGTTTTCGGGCTGAGGATGCGCTGTCCGTCCAGCTCGCCATCGCGCATGGCAAGCGCAAAGCGCAGATAGTCCCGTAGCGTGGAGACCAGCCCGGAGCCACCGGAGTAGAGCGTCACGTCGTCGAAGTCGCACATCGCCCTGCAGTTCCGGTAGAACATGTCCGCCGCCTGGGGGAAGAACTCGAACACATTGTCGATGGACACCGACCTGTTGGTTCCGCTATCGAGCACGTGATTGGGCAGCAGGCGATGACGTTCGTCCGGCGGTACGTTAAAGCCTGTGTCGACCATATCCAGCGGCTGAAAGATGTGCTCGTTCAGGTACTCGTCGAAAGGCTGCCCGCTGATTCGTTCCACCACCAGCCCCGTGACATCTACGGCCACCGAGTACTGCCATTCCCCGCCCGGGTCGAACATCAAGGGAAGCCTGGCCAGTCTCGTGACGAAGTCGTCGAGGTCCTTTGCCTCCCACAGGCTGGCTTCAACGTACATCCTGTCGATCGGATTGCCCGGATCGAAGCCGTACGAAAGCCCCGCCGTGTGCGTCAGCAACTGATGCATCGTCATTTCCCGTTTCGCCGGCCGCAACACCCCGTTCTCAATGACCTTGAGATCCTTGAGTTCAGGGATGAACCTCGAAACGGGATCCGATAGCTGAAACGCCCCTTGCTCGTAGAGCTGCATCGCGGCGACCGCGGTGACGGGCTTCGACATCGAGTAGATGCGAAACAGATCGTCCAGCGCGATCGGGCGCGGGTCATCTACCCCTCTGACGCCCGACGCGCTCTGGTGCACGATCACGCCGTTGCGCGCGACGGCCGTCACGATGCCTGCGATGATGCCGGCATCCGTGTACCGTTGGTTCAGCGCCTGCACCCTCTGCAACCGGTCGCTGGACATGCCCTGAAGTTCCGGACGACCGGTTGCAATCTCTGCCGCCTGCACGGGAAGAGCTAGCAGCATCAGGGCGGGCAACGACCATCGTCCGGACATTCTCAGTAAGCCCCCGCCCGGTAGCGGACCTGCACGCCCCAGGTACGCGGAGGCGCCCAACTGCCGATGACACCGCCGACCGTGGCTACCGCCAACTGGTTCTCGACGTACTCCTCGTCCGAGAGGTTTTCAATAAACCCTTGCACGTCCCAGGATCGCGCGCCTCGCCAGATGATTCGCACATTCTGGACGGTGTGAGCCTGCACCTCGGCGAAAGCATCATTGAAAACGGTCGTGAAGTAGTCGTCTTTGTGGGACGCCTCGTAGCGCAGTGTGTACGCACCCGCCGTCGCAGTCGTGAACGTGTACTGAACACCAACGTTGAAACTGAAATCCGGCGCCCGCAGCACCTGGTTGCCGCTGGCATCTTCCAGGACTCCCGTCATGGGATTGGTGGTCACAAAGTCCGTGTACTCCGTATCCATCCAGGACACTTGAGCATCGAACTCGAAGCCGGCCCCGGCAATCACCGCGATCTCGGCTTCCAGGCCTCTCATTTCCGTGTCCGTCGCATTTTCCAGCCGGGAAGCGTTGTTGACAAAGAGCGTCGCCTGCAAATCCTGGTAGTCGTACAGGAACGCGGCCAGATTCAGCAGCACCCGGCCATCGGCCCATGTTGACTTCAACCCGGCCTCGTAGGCATTGATCGTCTCCGGATCGTATGCATTGTCGCAGGTCCCGCTGTTGAATCCGCCTGACTTGAAGCCACGGGATGCCGAGGCGTAAAACAGCGCGTTCTCGGCGACGTCCCAGTCCAATCCGAGCTTCCAGGTCGTTTCCTCCCAGCTCTCGCTGAGCGGCAGGTCCATGCAGCCGGCAGGCGAGACATTTGAAGTGACGGACTGAACGTTGTCCTTCTTGTCGTCCGTGTAACGGACGCCGGCGGTGATCCGCAGAGCATCCGTCAGCGAGTAGGTCCCCTGAACGAACGCCGCGTTACTGCCCAACTCCTGCTGGTTGCGGAAGTCCAGGAACGGTACCGCCGAGCCAATCCCCGTCGGAATACGACCCGAGTAGAAGAGATTCCGTGTTGGGTCCGCCAAACCGCCAGGCGGCAGCGGCGGCATGAACCCTTTCTGGATATCCGGAAAAACCGCTTCGAAGAAGCCCTGGAGGACTTTGAGGTCGAAGTTCCACAGGATGTCCAGGTCATGCTCGAAATAGAACAGTCCCGTCATCCACTCGAGGTTACCGTTCAAACCCAGGCCGCTGATGTTGACCTCCTGGCTGAACTGTTCGCTGAACTGACCGCCGACCACTTCAAAGAACGCGACATCAGTGCCGTCGTTGTCATAGTCGACCTCTTGGTCGGACTCCCGGTAGGCGGTAATCGACCTCACCACGACGTCACCAACGCCCCAGGACAGGTCCATCGAGACGCCCCAGTGCTCGGTTATGTACCGGCCCTCCCTGTCGCTGCGGATCTCATCCGCGCCCGGTGCGGCGACGCCGCCGAACAACTGGGGGGAAAGACCCGCCCCAGGCACGCTGCGCAGATAGTCCCACGCGGGATTGTCGTCGTCCTGCTCATTCCAATCCGCCCGCAACGTCATCTCGACGGTGTCTGATGGCGTGAACAGGACCGATACCGCTCCTGCCTGTATGTCACGCTCTTCAAGGTCGTCACCGCTCACCGGATTGTGCCGGTAACCGTCGTTGGTGTCGGTCACGAGGTTGCCGCGGATAGCAACGCGGTCCTCCACCAGCGTCGCCTGGCCCGCGACGGTCGCTTTCAGGCGGTCGTAATCTCCGAAAAGCAGCGACGCTTCGATTCCAGTCTCGAAGCTCGGTTGTCGGGTGTAGATGTTGATGTTCCCACCCGTGGTGTTGCGGCCGTACAAGGTCCCTTGGGGACCGCGCAGAACCTCGATCCGTTCGAGATCGTTGTAAGAGGCGGTTTGCGCGAAGTTCGCCCCCTGGTAGACACCGTCAACGAAGAGAGCGACCCCGGGCTCGCCGAGGACCGTCGCAATGTCCTGTCCTACCCCCCGCATGTAGGTGTTTGCCGCCGTGCCCGAACGGTTGAACACCAGGCTTGGTGCTAGCTGGGACATCTTGCGGACGCCATCGATCTGCCGTTCCTCGACGGTATCGGAAGCGACGGCCGTGAGGGCCAAGGGCGTCTCCTGGGAGGTCTCCTCGCGCTTTTGGGCGGTGACGACAATGGTCTCGATCACCTTGACCTGGTCCCCCGTTTCGGCCAGCGCCGGCGAGCCGGTCGCCGCCACGACGCTGGCGAGGGCCGTGAGGAGCCTCACCAGCACCGACCCACTACGTGCCGGAGCGTTCACCGCGCTTCGGGTAACGGCGGGTGTCGCCGGGGCCCCGACGCGCACCTCCGCCACGCGGCGCGAGATGATGATGGCCGGCCCCTCCATCCTGTATTCGAGCCCCGTGTCCTCAAGCAGGCGCTCGAGGCCCTCGGCGACCGGGAAGGCGCCGACGAGTTCGGCGGTCGAGGCGTCCCGGGCATCCTGGTTGATGAGCACGGACAGCTCCGCCTGCTCGCCGAACGCGATCAGCGATGCCGTCGCGTCCGTCTCCGTGATGTGGAAATCGACAACCCTCGCGAGGAGTGCTTCGGTCGCGGCTGTGGCCTGCTGGTGCATGCTGTCCCCTCCGGATTCGCTGCTGGCTTCGGCGTACGCTGGACCGGCCGCCGCGACGGGGGCGGCCAGTGCGTACAACAGCAACGACACGCGACGGGCGGGACACCCTAGCTTTTTTCGCCGCGATGAAAGGCGCACGGGTGAGCGTCGGTCAGGACGCGTCGTAGAGGATCGTCAGGTCAGCGGATTCGGCGACGGGGCGTACCGGAACGACTTCGGACAGCAGTTCCACCATGCTCCGCGCGCTGCGTATCTGGATGATGCCGGTGACCGGATGGTCCGGAACGCCGGGCGCCACGCGGATCTCGCCCGGGGTGTAGCGCGACACCTGCCGCGCGACCACACGCAACGGCGTGTTGTCGAACACGAGCTTGCCCTCCTGCCACGCGGTCACGTTCCCCGCGTTGACTACCTCCACGGCGCGGATGCTGCCGTCCGTCCCCAGGCGGGCCTGTCGGTCGGGCGAAAGGAACACCCGCTCCGGGGCGCCGGCTGCGGCTGCGTCCGCGTCGTTCGCGGCCGCCACGGTGTCCGGGGACGCGTCCGAGGGCCCGATCGCCACCTGGCCTTCGAGCACCGTGACGATCAGGTCGTCGCCGCCGTCCAGATGCACCGCGAAGCGGGTGCCGACCGCGATCACGCTGCTGCGGGCCGCGCGCACGACGAAGGGGCGGCGCGGGTCGTAGCCGACATCGAACAACCCCTCGCCCTTGTGCAGGATGACCTCGCGGGTGGACGCCGAGAAGCGGACATCGATCACCGAATCCGTGTTGAGGTGAACCCGTGAGCCGTCCTGCAGGGCGATCTGACGCTGTTCGGCCTTGACGGTCGCGAAGCGCTCCTCCGTCGGCGGGCCATCGAACTGCAGGACCGCGACGACAGCCAGCAGCATTGCGGCCGCCGCCGCCACGCCGCCGATCCGCCACAGGCGGTGGCGTTGCCGGCGGGCTCGCTTCAGATTGAGCTGCGCCAAGCGGGACCGCGCCCGATTCTCGAGGCCGTCGAGTTCTTCCCAGTCCAGTTCCAGCGACGCATAGACACGGGCGTGCTCCGGGTCCTCGAGCCATTCGGCATGCGCTTCTCGTTCCGCCGTCGACACCGAGTCGGCTCGCAACCGCACGAACCATTCCACAGCCTGTTGCAGTACTTCTGACTCGTCGGGGCTCGTCATTCGTATCCGTCCGTTGCGGTGTGCAGCGCGGTCGCGATGCTGCTCAACGCGCGGCGCATATGGTATTCGACCGACTTGCGGGACAGCCCGACCTGCTCGGCGATCTCCCGATACGTGAGCCCTTCGAAGCGGTGCAGCATGAAGACGTGGCAGGTCTTCTCGGGCAAACGCGATATCGCGTGCCACGCGCGGTCCAGTCTCTCGCGGCCGTCGACGACCCTGCTCGGGTCCGCCGCGGCATCCGCGCCTTCGTGCGGCTCGGCGATCTGGGGACCGCCTGCGGTCCCGCGGTTCCGCAGGTGGTTGAGTGCGAGACGGTACGCGGTCGTAAAGAGCAGGCCTCGCGGGCTCGCGATGTCCTGCGTGTCGGCGACGCGGCAGAACCGCTCGAAGGCGTCCTGGGCGATGTCTTCAGCGTCCCGGCGATTGCCGAGCTTGCGCTCGAGGAAGCCCAGGAGTTCCGGGCGGGCGTCGCGGTACAGCGCGGCGACATCCACGTTCGTCCCGGGCTGAGCGGCTCGGGCCGGACCGCTCGAGTCGATCAGTCGTAACGCCGGCGCACCCGCGTCCTCGCGCTCCATTCCGTCCCTTCGCTTGCGTCCTGGCTACATGGTTCAAACGACACCCGGCGGGCCGGTTACCCTAACGCCGCGTGCCGCGAGGGGTGTTGCCCGATCTCCACACGCCCATTGATACCGCGAATCCCGCCCGCTGTCGTCATGTCCTCCTGCGTGAGGCTGCGACGGGTGCCAACGCCGTTGTACATTTCCGGGGTTACCACCGGGACACGACTGCGACCATGACCGGAATCCGAAACGCCGCGCGGGCGCCGGCCCGCTCGGTGTGGCTCGCCGCTTGCTGCGTTGTCGTCGGCTTGCCGGTGCAGGCGCACGAGGCAACGCGTGCGGCGGCCCTGGCGAGATTCCAACCCGCTGCGCCTGAGCTCAGTCCCGCGGTCGCCGGAGGCTCGCCACGGACGGCCACGCTCCGGGTGGAGGTGCGCGACGCGGCTACCGGGCAAATTGCCCCGGCGAACGTGCGGATCCATCTCGAGGACAGCGGTGCGGTGTTCGTCCCGGACGATCCGGCCACCGCCACGGGGCTCTACCGCACGCCCGAGTGGTACACCCTGGAAGCAACGGATGAACTGGAACTGCCGGCGGAGGCGGTGCGCGTCGAGGCGTTCCGGGGCATCGAGTGGAGCACGGCGGCAGCCGAGGTCGCGTTGCGTCCCGGAGAGCTGCACGTCGTTCGCCTGGAGCTCTCCAGGATGCACGACATCGCCAGCGAGAACTGGGTCAGCGGCAACACCCATCTGCACCTGCAGCAGACCGACCGCGCCTACGCCGACCGTTACCTGCGCACGGTGCCGCTGGCCGACGAAGTCCGGGTCTCGTTCGTGTCCTACCTCGAACGCGCGGGAGACGACCACCACTACGCTTCCAACCTGTATCGGCCGGCCGACCTCGTGGCGCTCGAAGGCGGCCCCGGGGCGCTGCGGTTCGGTTGGGGCCAGGAGACGCGCCACAACTTCGGCGCGTACGGAGAGGGCTACGGCCACGTGCTGCTGCTGGACCTCGACGAGCTGATCCAGCCGGTGAGCACGGGCGTCAGCCTGCTGGGTCTGGACGGTCATGACGGCGTGCCCGTCGCCGCTGCCATCGAGCAGGCGCACGAGGCAGGCGCCACCGTGATCTGGGCGCACAACGACTTCGGCCTCGAGGACATTCCGCACCAGGTCGCGCGCCGCGTGCACGCGCAGAACATTTTCGACGGCGGCGACGCGACGCACTACGACGCGAGCTTCTACCGGTATCTGGACCTGGGCCTCACGGTACCCTTCTCCACGGGCACGGACTGGTTCATGACCGACCTGATGCGCGTTTTCGTCAAGGTCGAGGGAACGCTGACCGTCGAGTCCTGGCTGCGTGAACTGCGGGCGGGACGCAGCTTCATCACGAACGGGCCGCTTCTCTTTCTGAACGCCGGCGATCATGTCATCGGCGACACGATCAATGGGGCGGTAGGCGACGTGGTGCGCGTGACCGCGCGGGCCGTCGGCAGGGCGGACTACAAGAGGGTGGAACTCGTCTACAACGGCAGGGTCGTCCACGCCGCGGCAACGGGAAGGGCCGGGCAGACCTTCGACGCCGAGATCGACTTCCCCTTGGAGATCACCGGCCCCGGCTGGATTGCCGCCCGCATCCCCTGGCACAACAACACCAACCTGCTCGGCGAGGTGCTACGGGCCCACACCAGCCCCATCTACCTGGTGGTCGACGGCGAGCGCCGTTTTGACGTCAATACCGCCCGCGGGCTCATCCGCGAGATGCGGGAGAGCATGGACGTGGCGTCGGCCAAGGGTGTATTTCCCACCGAGGAGGCAAGGCAGGCCGTGCTCGACGTGTATCGCCGCGGCATCGGTACCCTGGAGGGGCAGGTCCGCACCCACGCGGGCGACTGAAACGAACCGAGGAGCACCATGCGCATGACATCGATGGCTTTGCGAACGAGAACGCTGCTGACGGTCTGGCTGATCTTCCCGGCGGTCGTGCACGCCGTGGACCATTTCAGCCTGAGCGTGGATTTCTCCGAAGCACCCCGCCCACAGCCGCGTTTCTGGCAGAGCACGGGCATGTCGCCGGCGGACATGCTGCTGACGCCGGACATGCAACTGACGCTAAGGATGATCGGGGACTCCCACGGCCCCGCCATCCGCTACCTGCGGCCCCACTACCTGCTGGACCTGGTGGATCTCGAAACCACGGACGACGGGCGTCAGGTCCCGAACTGGAGCCGGCTGGACGAGGCGCTCGACCCAGTGCACCAAGCCGGCATCCTGATGATCTTCGAACTGATGGGGAACCCCTCCGGGCGGTTCGACGACTTCCGCGAGTCGGAACAGGTATGGGCATGGCGGGACTTCGTCGAGTCACTGGCCAATCACCTCATGGAGCGCTACGGCAGGGAGACTGTCGAGCAGTGGTACTTCGAAACGAGCAACGAACCCGACATCCACCCCTTCTGGCCGCAGACCCACAGCGGCTTTCTCAACTACTACGATGCAAGCTCCGAAGGGCTCAAGGCGGCCAACCCCCGGCTCAGGTTCGGAGGACCCGGGGCCGGCCGATTCCTGTCGCCCACCCTGAAGGCCCTGCTCGAACACTGCGACTCGGGAACGAACCTCCTCACCGGCGAACGGGGCGTGCGGCTTGATTTCATCTCCTTTCACGTCAAGGCGCGTCCCCACGAAATGGTGCGCTACGAAGAGCACGTCGTCGACTACATCAGGCAATACCATCCGCGCCTCAGGGACGTGCCCCTGATGAACAACGAGGCGGATCCCATCGGGGGTTGGGGCCTCCCCCGCTGGTGGCGGGAAGGACCCTGGCCCGGCGCCTTCGTGATGCAGTCCATCGACCTCCACAACCAGGTCCTCGTCGACAAGCTCGGGGCGGATCTCCTGGTCGCCGCCGGCGACAACGCCTTCCTCGGGGGGTGGAACAGGCGCACGCTCGCCGCCCGCTTTCTTCCCGGCGACAATGACGTCGAGCAGTGGGGGAGTTCCGACTCGGGCGGGTGGAAACCCTGGGACCGGGTGCGGGACGAGCGCCCGCGCACCGAACGGTTCTACCTGGTCAAGCAGCCGGGCTTCACGGCGATGAGCCTGGCGGCGCTGCTGGGCGAGCGGCGTTTCGTGGTCGAGGGCTTTCCGCCGCTCGAACAACGCGTGGACACCTACCGGTCCGAAGCGCCGCACCTCGGTTGCATCGCCACCCGGAGGCAGGACGGGGCGGTCGTGCTCATCTGCTACAACGCGCCCGCCATGAACCTGGCGGTGGGCAGGGACGGAGACGGCGGGGAGCCGGCGGCGTCACAGCTCGAGATCGTCGACCGGTCGGTCGCCGACCTCTCGATCGACGTGCGCGGACTGGACTTCTCGGCGGGCCTCGTGACGCGGATGCGGATCGACGACAACCACGGCAACCCGGTGGCGCTCTGGCGCGAGATGGGGAGCCCGGAAGACATCTCGGCCGACCAGTTCAACGCCCTGCAACCGGTCCAGGATCCGTCAGTCGTCTCCTCGGAGTCAGTCGAAGTGAAAGAATCGGAGCTCGAACTCCACCTGAGAATGGAGGCGCCTTCGGTGGAGGCGATCGTCCTGACGCCCGGTGAGGCGGGGATGCAGCCGCCTGCCATTACCGGACTTGCGGGGTCGTCCCATACGGGCGTGGACGGCGCGCGGGTCACCTACCTGAGCTGGCAGGCCGGCCAAAACGGTTCCCTGGTGCTCTACGAGGTCTTCTACGCCCAACCCGGCGAGGACAGTTTCCACAGGGTATCCGCGCAGGGCACGCTCGACCGGAACTTCTCGCTGGCCGGGACGGAGCCGGGCGGCCGGTTTCGGGTGGTGGCGAAGAACCTCTTCGGAGACGTGGGCGAGCCGGCGGAACTGAGGCTCGAATAGCGTCGCGTCAGGCCGTCTGGAAGGTCTGCCACGTGTCCACGATACGGCCTTCGTCCAACACGGCGATGTCGCCGAACTGAAGCAGCACCGATTCGGTCTGCCGCGGCCGGAAGAAGACGTGGTCGTCCACGTCCAGCCCCGTGGCAGCCGGGCTGGTGAACATGTCCTGGTTGCTCGAGCGGCCGTACACGGGATGCGTCGACAGGTTCCGCGGCCAGACCGGGTCGGCCATCCAGCGCCCGCCGTAGAGGAAGTAGGTGACATCCCGCTGTACGCCATCGCCGGCACCGCCGGTGGGGTCGCTCTCCAGTCCCGGCACCGACACGCCCCGCAGCCGCTTCAGCACCGGCGTCGCGATGAAGACGGCGGGTAGGTGCATGGGCAGGGCGTCATCGCAGAACGTGGGCTTCAGGAGCCCGGATCCCAGGGCGATGTCGTTGGCCGGTGTGACCGTCTCGCTGCCGTAGTGCCGGTAGGTAGTGCTGCCGCCGGTGTTGAGGGTGAGCGGGCCCGGGAGTTCGTCGCCATACACCTGTCGCGCCACGCCCAGGAACTCCCGGTAGCGCCGGGCGGTCTCCGGCAACGCGATCTCGGCCGGCCCGACATGGTCCGGGAAGATCGAGATGTGGGCATCGTAGCCCATGAACCCGGCCAGCCGAAGATGGGGCGAGGAACGAATGTGTTCCAGGGCCGGCAGGACAGACGCCGGAGATCCGAACCCTCCCCGGTGAAATCCCACGTCGATCTCCAGGTTGACCTGCACGACCAAGCCGTTCGGACGCGCGAAACGCTCGTACTGCAGCAACCGGTCCATGGAGTCGATGAGCCATTGGACCTGTGCGGCGGCATCGAAGCGCCCGCCGGCCAGGCTCCCGTAGAAGGCGTTCAGCACGCCTGCCGGCATCGGCTTGCCGAGGAGCATGTGGCAGTCCGGCCACTGGTTCGCCGCGACCCGCATGAACGGCTCGTGAAAGACCATGAGACGCTGACTTGCCGAGCGCCGCATGACGGCGTCGACCAGTCCCACGGCCGGCAGGGACTTGGTAACGATGCGGAAATCCAGAGCTTCGGGCAGGTGTCCGAGCACTTCGTCGAGATTGGCGAGCAGCCTCGGCCTGTCGATGACCAGGGTGGGTCTGAAGTACCCCGCCTCTCTCAGCGCTTGCTGTAGCGACGCGAAGTAACTCTCCGCATGCTCGGGGGACGCCGCGGGTGAAGCCAGAGCGTGTCCAGGCATGCCGGCTACCGCGATGGAAGCGAGCCCTCCCTTGAGAACGTCTCGCCGGCCAGGCAACGCCCCGCTCCTCGCCCTATATGCGCTGGCGCCTAGAACCGGTAGCGCAAATCCACGCCGGCGGTGAACGGACGGTTGACCGCGAGCAGGTTCAGCCCGTCGGACAACTCGTTGGGGTCGGCGAGATTGGCGTGTTCGTTCGTGACATTTTCCAGGTACACCGCGATGTCCATCCTGTCCAGGCGCACGCCGCCGCGCAGGTTCACCAACCGGTAGGCCGGCCGATGCAGGCCGCTGCGGCTGACACTGCTGTCGATGTAGCGGTAGTCAGCGCGCCAGAACAGGTCCAGGCCGTTGTTCAAGCGGAAATCGTGGTTGACGGTCACGACGGCGGTCCACTCGGGCACGTTGGGCAGCGGGTCGCCTTCGGCGATGCTGGTCGCCGCTCCGGCGTCGGTGATCTTGGTATTGGTGTAGCCGACGCCGGCGGCGACCGTGAACCCGGCGCCAGGCGTCAGGACGACGTCCACCTCGAAGCCCCTGCTCTCCGCTTCACCGGTGTTCTCCGAGGCGCCGAACCCGAGCCCGCAGTTGATGGTGGGAGACCGGAAGTCGTTCCAGTCCATCGTGAAAGCGGCGACATTCAGCGTCACGCGATTGTCGGCCAGGCCCGTCTTGACTCCCACCTCGTAGCTCCAGAGGTCGTCCGAGTCGTAGGAAGACGGTACGTTCGTGACGCCGAGTATCTCGCAGGCCGTGGCCGCCGAGTTGATCCCGCCGGGCCGGTAGCCCTTGGCGGCGTTGGCGTACACGTTCACGTCCGAATTGGGTAACCACTGCAGGCCGACCCGCGGGTTGAACCCGTCTTCCGACAGGCTGAGTTCCGCGCCCGCGATCTCGCCGGTGCCATACAGGTCGAAGAGGGCTCCGCCGTCCTTGCGCGACGACTCGACTTCTATGTCGAACCAGCGGCCGCCGGCAATGAACGTCAACTGGTCGTTGAGGTCATAGCTGGCTTCCCCGAAAAGACCGATCTCTTCGCTCTCGCTCTCCACCAGCAGCGAAAAGAACGAGCGGCCGCCGAAGCCGAAAAACAGGTCCATGGCGGTGCCCGGTTCCACGAACGACTCCGGCGGGAAACCGCCGTCGAGTTCGACGCTCTGGTAGAACCCGCCGGCCACCAGTTGAAAGGGCCCGTCGAACTCCGAGACGAAGCGGATTTCCTGGGTGACGCGGTCGGAGTCGCCGGCTTCGATGGTGCGCACCGGGACCGTTGCGAGCCCCAGGAACGCGATCGCCTGGGTACCGTCTTCCAGGTCTTCCGTCTCCCGGTTGAAGAAAGTGGTCGACGACAGGATGGCGCCCGCCTCCAGCCCGATCTCGAGATCCAGGCTCAACAGGTAGTACTCGTCCTCCCCCGTCTCGTCGAGGTTGTGCTGGCGTACCTTCACGAAGTTGTCTATCTCGTTGTCCACGAAGGCGGGGCCGTCGGATTCGAACTTCTGGTAGATGACGCCGGGATTGATGTACACGTTGTCCGAGGCCTGTACCCCGAGGGACAGTTGAAAGCCGGTGGTCCGGTCTTCGTTGATCTCGCTGGACGTGTACTCGTCCCCGCTGGGGTCTCCGCCGCCCACGATGGAGTTGTCCGGGTCCACGAGGCGATCGATGAAACCGGCGTCCGCGACATAGTAGGCGGACCCGCGCAACGCCGCCTTGCCATCGGCGAGGGGGATGTTGAAGGACCCGTCCACCAGGTAGTCCTCACCGCCGTCTTTCACCGTGCCGGCGCGGGCATGCAGGGAACCGTACGACTCCTCCGGGTCGGGTTGCCTGGTCACCAGCCGCACCAGGCCTCCCATGGAGCGGGAGCCGAACAACGATCCCTGGGGGCCGCGCAGGACTTCGACGCGTTCGACGTCCAGCACGCGGGGGTCCATGGTGATCGGGACCGGCGTGTCGTTGATGTACAGGGCCGACGTGCTGGCGCCGAAAATGCCCCGCACCTGGAACTGGCGGGAGGTTTGCCGCCCCTCCCCGGAGAAGCCGAAGGAGAGGTTGGGCACGGCGGTGGCGTAATCGGCGAACTCCACCGCCCCCATCTCGATGAGGTCTTCCTGGGTGAACGCCGCCATGCTGATCGGCACGTCCTGGATGGCGCTCTCCCGCTTCGTGGCCGTGACGAGGATTTCCTCGAGCACGCCGGCGTCGGTTTCTTCCTCCGCGTACGCACCCTGGACGCCGCCGAAGGCGACCAGCGCCACCGCGCTTAGCCAGGCTGCGGGTCTCGTCAGGGTGCGAGCGCTTGTCGCTCCGATCGAGCGGAATTTGCCGGTCACGATAGCCTCCCTCGGACTGAATCGATCGCTTCGGACGATACTACACCTTCCCGCACGGCCACGATATGTGATCACATATTTGCAGCGGTCCCTCGCATGGGAAGCACGATCCTGGACGCGGCGTCGGAGCCGGTCCACACGGTGATCTCCGGCGGCGGGTCGTAGGGAATGGTCAGGTTCGAGTGCGCGTCGGCCCCGGTGATGACGATGCGCAGCCTGTGGCCTCGCTGGAACCGTGCCGCCGTCGGATACATGGTGAACTTCAGCACGGACGGCGCAGTGTCGGTGAGGGGCGGTGTGCTTTCCACCGCGGCCCGCGAACCGTCCAGCCACGGCAACCCCATCTTGTCGTAGGGCGGGTGTCCCAGCTTGCGGTGCGACGAGCGGATGATGCCGTCGGTCAGGTAGAACGGCTCGCCGCGCTCGTCGACCTCCTGCAGGTACGCATTGACTTCGATGTCCCCCTCCGAGGAGGTCACGAACAGCTCCACGACAGGATGCCCCACCACGACGCGATCCCGCTCGAACGGGGCGGTCTCGAAGACCAGGGATCGTTCGGCATGTCCGTTCAGGTCCTCGTAGCGCATCGGCCCCATGCCGATGGAGTCGTGATAGCGCGTGGATTCCCCCATGGTCACGTGATAATCGACCCGGTACGGGGACCTGCCCGCCACCTCCGGCCTGGTGGTGGAGAGGCCGTTGCCCGCGGCGTCGAGGTAGAACGATACCGGGGTCGTGTCCTCCGGCGGCCAGTCCGGCGCGGATTCCCAGGTCCACCTCTGCGGCTCGTCCATGACGGCGTAGTGGACCGGCGGATCGTCCATCACGCCGTTCTCGATCCCCTTCAGCCAGTAGTCGAACCAGCGCAGTTCCTCGATGGCGAGCAGGGGCAACTGGGAGGCTTCCCGCGGGTTGTCCGGCTCGTTCGGACCGTGGGTCCAGGGCCCCATCGTCAGCTTCTTCTGGTTGCGGTTGTTCACGTGCCAGAGCGTCGTGTCCTGCGCGGCGAAGTCGAACCATCCACCCCAGTTGTACGTCGCGATCCTGGAACGGTTGATCGCCGGCATCAGGTTGGACAGGGTGTTCGGACCTACCGGCTGCGCCGCGGCGAGCATCGGGGAAGCGTCGCGGTAGTAGTGAAAGCTCCTCAGCCTGTCCGCCAGCCCGGGGTGTTCGCCGAGCAGCTCGCCCAGCGCCCGGGACGAATACAGCAGTTCGATCATTCCAGGGATGCCGATCCCGCCCGCGGCTTCCCGCAACGCGTCCAGCATCCGCGCCGACTCCGGCGACTGCAGCGTGAAGTAGCGCAGGGGATCGGTGCCCGTGGCCGTCTGGCGTTCCCGGTACGCGGCCGCCCGCATGCCGCCGTCCACATCGGCGTCCACGCGCGCCACCCTCTGGACGTTCGGCCTGAGCGGGTTGACGCTGGAGCCCGCCACCCCTTCCAGCACCTCGTCCTTCTGGGCTTCGCGGGCGAGCCAGGAGAGGCCGTACTTGCGCAGGATGCCGGTGCCCGCCCAACTGGAATCGTACTCGTCAAAGGGCGCGACCCCGGGAAACACGGCCACCAGGTGCGGCGGCGCGGCGCTGGCCGTCAGGTGCTGCGCCATGCCGGGATAGGACGCGCCGCGCATCCCGACTTTTCCGTCCGACCACGGCTGCCGGGCGATCCATTCCACGACGTCGTGTCCGTCCCTGGCCTCGAGACCGGTCATGTCGCTCTCACGCGTGCCGTAGGACGCGCCGGCGCCCCTGGAGGTGGCGCGCACGTAGACGTAGCCGTGGCGAACCAGGTTGGGCACGTTGGTCATGGCAATGCCCGTGTCGATGGGAGCTGAGTTGGCGCCTGGCGGCAGTACGCCGAGGGCGGTGGTAATCGATCCGTCGGGGTTCTCCGTGGCGCGCCAGTAACGCGCATAGCTGAAGATGACCGGCAGAGGTGTCGCCACCGGCTTCCCGCCTTCCATCGGCCGGTAGATATCGACCGCGAGTTTCGTCCCGTCTCGCGTTGCCAGGTAGCGGGACTCCCTGTGAAACTCGGTATGGGCCGGCTCGCTGTAGCCCGCATAGCAGCCAAAGCGCGACACCGGCGCGGTCACCCGATCTCCTGCCGCTATGGGGCAGAGTTCGGGCGGGACGTCATCCGCCGCCGCGAAACCGGTGCCAGGAAACATCGACAGCCAACCGAAGGCCGCGACAAGGCACGGGACACGCCATCCACCGCTACGCATCGAGATGGTCCAGGTACCACGCGGCCGACAGGCGGATGTCCTGCTGGCGAACGCGTTTGGCGAGTTCGGCATCGCCCCTCCGGAAGGCTTCGATCAGCTCGTCGTTGATGTACTCCGTGCCGAGTTCCTCGCGGAAGCGGCCGGCGCTGGCAAACAGGGACTGCAGGTACGGACCGCTCTGCAGCCAGAGCGAGTCGATGACCTGCAACAGCATCGGGGAGGCCGCGATCCGGTAGACGGCGAAGTGAAACGCCCGGTTCGCGAGCAGCTTGTCGTCCACGTTGCCGTGCAGGATGGCCTTGACGAGCTTCCGGTTCAGCACCTCCAGCTCCAGTATGTCCTCCTCGCCGATGCGCTCGGCGGCGAGGTACACGGCCTCCGGTTCGATCATCGAGCGCACCTTGATCAGGTCCTCGATCTTCTCCCGCGTCAGCAGCGCGATGCGCATGGAACGGCTGCCCTGCATCTCGATCGCGCGCTCCGAAATGAGGCGGTGTATCGCTTCACGCACGGGCATTACGCTGGTGCCGAGTTCCGCTGCCAGGCGGCGAATGGTGACAACTTCGCCCGGCGCGAAGTGGCCTCGGATGATGGCGTTGCGGAGTTCCTGGTAGACGCGCGCATGCAGCGTCTGGTTTTCCACTTTTGGCAATACGCTCATCGAGAAAACCCGGCCGACCTGGTGGTATGTCCCGCCAACGCGTCGCCGGCCTTTCGTGCTACGTTCATGTCTCAGACTCTGGCCGATGGGCTCCGCGCAGGGCACTATAAGGCTATTCCCAAGGCACGACACGGACCACACGCGACCATGACCGTCAGGACCAGGATGGACGAACTCCAGGAGACCATCGCCGAACTGGGGCTTCGGCCCTACGTCGAGCAGATCGACGAGCGGGGCTACGCGGTGGTGCCGCCGGAGGTGACCGGGGTCACGACGGCGCACGTCGACGAACTCGTGCGGTTGCTGCTCGACAAGTCGGAGGAGTACATCGGCTGCGGGTTCACGGTCGAGGGCGGCCCCGAGTGCGAACTCGACTACGGGGACTTCCGCGGCGTCCTCGAGCTGCGGTCGGGTGCGACGCCCAGCCAGTTCCAGTTGATGCAACTGTGCACCTATCACCGCGCCTTCCGCGACCTCGCGGTCAACCCGGTGGGCACCGCCCTGATCCGCTACATGATCGGCAGCTTCGGGCACCCGCTCGTCGGCGCCGAGGCGTGGGCGGCCCGGTTCAGTTCGCACAACTCCTTCATCAAGTGGGCGGGAGACGGGTACGGGGATTCCCTCGGCCTGCACGTGGACCAGGGGGGCATCCCCCTGCCCTGGGGCGAGAAGGCGCTGAACGCCAACTGCAACTGGTGCCTGACGGACTACACGCGGGAAGACGGCGCCTTCGCCTGCGTGCCGGGCTCGCACCTGCGCAAGGGCCACCCGGACGAGAACGCGGCGGACGAAGCCGTTCCCGTCGAGTGTCCGCGCGGGTCCCTCATCGCATTCCACGGCGCCCTCTGGCACGGCGCCTACCCGAAGAAGACACCCGGGCTGCGCGTGACCATCGCCAACTACTACCGGCACATGTCGATCCTGCCGCAGGACGACATCCCCAATCACTTCCCGCAGGAACTGGCGGACGACTGCGCCGACCCGGCGACGTTCCGGGAACTGGCCGGTTTCGGGAGCCCGTACCAGTCGCAGGTCTATCCGCTGCCGAAGGCGGTGCACGCGTAGGGGCGGCTCCGGCCATGTCGTGCGGGTCCATCGGCTTGTCCCGTTCCGTCGGGGTTTCGCTCTTCTGCCTGGCGGCGTTGCTCGCCGGCTGTTCCGAACCGGCGACGGAATCCCCGGCCGAGCCGCCGACTCTCGCCCTGGACGTCCAGGTGACGGGTGGCGCGATCCGCGGGACCGGTGACACGTCCCCCGGCGGCCTGAAGCAGTACCACGGCATTCCGTATGCGGCGCCGCCCGTGGGAGACCTGCGCTGGGCGCCGCCCGCGCCGGTCGTACCCTGGGAAGGCGTCCGCGACGCCGGCGCTCCCGGCCCCATCTGCATGCAGCGCCGCGCCATGAGCGTACCGTTCTACGCCGCCCAGCAGAACAGGCCGCCGAATCGGCAGAGCGAGGACTGCCTGACGTTGAACGTCTGGACCGAAGCGGACCGCCCTGACGAGCGACGGCCGGTAATGGTGTGGATACATGGCGGCGGACTGGTAGGGGGCGCGGGTTCCAAGCACGCGGGCTGGCAGCTTGCGGGGAAAGGTGCCGTGTTCGTTACGTTCAACTATCGCCTCGGCCAACTCGGATTCTTCGCGCACCCGGAACTGAGCGCCGAGAGTCCCAAGGGCGTTTCCGGGAACCAGGGCTTCCGCGACCAGATCCAGGCCCTGCGATGGGTGCGGGGCAACATCGCCAGCTTCGGCGGTGACCCGGACAACGTCACCATCCTGGGCGAGTCCTCGGGCGGCACGAGCGTGGCCGTCCTGCAGGCCAGTCCGCTGGCGCGGGGTCTGTTCCATCGCGCCATCGGCCAGAGCGGCGCTCCGTTCCATCCCATGCGGCACCGGACCCGGGATCAGCCCTTCGCGCCCTCCGGCGAGTCCAACGGCCTGCGGTTTGCCGCTGCCGTCGCCGGCGAAGGGGGGGACCAGTCACTCGCGGCCTTGCGCGGCGTGCCTGCCGAGCGGGTCCTGGACACTGCCCAGTCGAGCCGCGACTTCTCCGTGTACGAATACCTGCCGATGGTCGACGGAGAGGTCCTCGTGCAGGACGTGGCGACGACGTTCGCCACCGGCAACCAGGCCGACGTGCCGACCATGGTCGGCTCCACTTCCGACGAGTCTTCCGCGCCAGTGGAACAGCTCGCGAAAGTGATGGCGCCCGGGATTCGGGGGTTCCGGATGTTCGCCGCCGCGATGCTTCCCGAGGCACGGGAGGAACTGGCTTCGCAGTACCCGGCCGCGACCGACGAGGAGGCCACCCGATCCTGGCAGGACCTCCTGAACGACATGAACTTCAACTACCCCATGCGCGCCTGGGCGAGGGGCATGACCAACGTCGAGAGCGACGCGTTCCTGTACTGGTTCAGTTGGCGCCCGCCCGTGCCCAACGCCGAGTACTACGGCGCCTTTCACGGGTCCTTCCAGATGTATCTGCTCGGTGACCTGGAGGGCTTCCGGGCCATGCCGACGGACGCCGACCGGGAGTTCTCGTCCATGCTCGCCGAAACCTGGGTCCGCTTCGCCAGGACCGGGGACCCGAACGGCGGGCCGCTACCCGAGTGGCCGGCCTTCAACCTGGAGGACGAGCCTTACATGGAACTCGGCCCGACGCTCGTCGTTGGCAACCGCTTGCGAACGGAGCAACTGGAGCTGATCGCCAAGGCCTGGGACAGGCGCCGCGGGGCCGGTTCCGACGACAGCGAGGACGGTTTCAGAGCCGGCGATCGCCCGTGGTGATGCAGTAGGCCGGCAGGGCTGCCATCTCGGCGCCACCCAGTGTGCGTCATCGCCGCACATATTGCGGGCGAATCTCTCACAGGACTTGTAGCGACCACCGATGGCGCACTCGCCGGCCTGTGCCTGATGCTACGCCCGAACGCAGAAGCGGACGCGACGCATGGCGGACCGGGTCAGCCACGACCAGAACTTCAAGAACCTGATCCTCGACTACCCGCGGCACGCCCTGGCGTTCTTTGCCGCCGAGGAAGCCCCTGGACCGGAGGACGACGTGCACATCCGGCCGGGGCTCGTAGGGGCCGGGCTTGTCCCGGCCCGCGCCAGACCTCCCGGAATCTGCCAGACGGGCGGGGACGAGCCCCGCCCCTACGAACTCGACGCAAGAGCCAGCCGTGGCTGGCGTGGTGCCGGTGTCGATTTTCCTGCGCGGCGGTCCGGCGGCGCCGACGCTCACGCTCGGCACCGAACGGGCCCGATACCTTACGTTCGACTACCTGGCGTGCCGGCTCGACGCGATGGACGCCACGGAGTGGCTGTACAGCGACAATCCGGTGGCACGGGTCAACTTGCCGAACATGCATAGTCCGGCCAGCGACCGGGTGGAGGTGTACACCCAGGCGGTGCGT
>VXNE01000581.1:2499-2779 GCA_009840715.1 Gammaproteobacteria bacterium | reverse complement strand
GTTCTCCTCGACGGGGAACCAGTCTACTCCTGCAGCACGCTCGCGGCCTGGGCGAACGGCCATACCGTCGTGACGGTGGAAGGACTCGAGCGGGACGGCCGTCCCTCCGCGCTGCAGCAGGCCTTCATGGAGCACAACGCTCCGCAATGCGGTTTCTGCACCCCGGGGCAGCTCATGTCCGCAACGGCACTCCTCGAACGCAATCCGGACCCCACGGCCCGCGAGGTGCGCGAAGCGCTCGCCGGCAACCTCTGCCGCTGCTCGAACTACAACGCGATCG
>VXNE01000581.1:0-2489 GCA_009840715.1 Gammaproteobacteria bacterium | reverse complement strand
CGTCGAGGCCGTCCTGGCCGCGGCGGGAGCCCGCACGGCGGAGGACCAGGCCTGATGCGGCGGCAGAGCGCGGAGCAGATGTCGCCGACGGCGACCGTGGGCCACGACGTCCCGCGCATCGACGCGTTCGAGCGGGTCACCGGGCGGGCCACCTACACCCGCGACCTGCGCCTGCCCGGGATGCTCTACGCGCGCGTGCTCCGGAGCCCGCATCCGCACGCACGGATGCGGAGCATCGACGTCTCCCAGGCAGAGGCCCTCGAGGGCGTCCGTGCCGTGATCACCTACGAGACGCACCCGGGCGTCGTCTACGGCTCCGGGTCCATCGCGGGCGGGCGGCAGTACAACGACCAGATCAAGGACATCACGGTCCACCGCCGCCACATGTTCGACAATCCGGTCAAGTTCGTGGGCCAGCCGGTCGCCGCCGTCGCCGCCGTCGACCGCCATACGGCCGAGGAGGCGCTCGGCCTCATCCGGATCGACTACGAGGAGCTGCCCTTCGTCCTCGACCCCGAGGAAGCGCTGGAAGACGGCGCACCGAGGATCTGGCCCGAGGGCAATCTTGCGCTCGACTTCGAGAACGAGCCCCGGCCGATGACGCCCAGCCGGGGTGACATCCAGGCCGGATTCGCGGCCGCCGACGAGATCTTCGAGGACCGCTACACCACGGCGTTCGTTCACGACGCGCAGATGGAGCCGAGGAGCGCGCTCGCCCACTGGGAGGGGGAGAAGCTGATCCTCCACACCCCCACGCAGGGGATCTCGAACTGCCGCCACGACAATGCGCGTGACCTGGGGGTCGCCGACCACCAGGTCCAGGTGATCTGCAAGTACATGGGCGGCGGCTTCGGCGACAAGAACGGGAGCTACTACTTCGATCTCATCGCGGCGATGCTCGCCCGGGAAGCGGACGCACCCGTCCTCCTCGAACTCTCGCGAAAGGACGACTGGCTGGGCACGCACGGCCGCTGGCACACCGTCCAAGACTTCAGGGTGGGCGTCAGGCGCGATGGCACCGTGACGGCGATCAGGCTCGACGCCCTGAGCGGGATGGGTCCCTACCTCAGGCGCTCAGGGGGGATCGGCGGGCTCGACGCGTACGGATGCCCGAATGTGGAGCGGGCGGTCCGGCCCGTCCACACGAACCGGATGGTATCGGGCAACTTCCGGGCACCCTCCGACCCCCAGGGCTACTTCGCGCTGCAGTCGATGATGGACGACATCGCCTACCGGATGGGCATCGATCCGGTCGAGTTCGCGCTGACGAACATGCAGCGTCCGACCGACGAGGTGCGATTCACGAACTACACCCTCGACGAGTGCATCGGGACGGGCGCCGACCTCTTCGACTGGAGCGCGCGTCGGCAGGCCACCCCGGGGTCCGATGCCGGACCCGTCAAGCGCGGGGCCGGATTCGCCTTCATGATGTTCCGCTCCGGCGTCGGGCCGAGCAGCGCGATCCTCAGGGTCGACTCCGCGGAGCGCTATACCCTCTTCGTCGGGGTCACCGACATCGGTCCGGGGGCGAAGACGACGATGGCGCTGATCGCGGCCGAGGAACTCGGCGTACCCCTCTCGCAGGTCGATGTCGTATGGGGCGACACGGACAGGTGCCCCTACTCCGTGGGCGAGTCCGGAAGCCGGACAACCACGATGACCGGCTACGCCGTGGTCGAAGCGGCGCGCGATCTCAGGCAGCAGATCGCCGAACAGGGCCTCCCCCGCGGCGCGGACGTCCGGATCGCGTCGGCGACACCGACGCCGAGCACGGAGGGGAGACGCCGCATGTGTTTCGGCGCCCACTTTGTCGAAGTCGAGGTGGACGTGCCGCTCGGTCACGTCGAGATCACCAGGTACGTGGCCGTCCACGAATCGGGCCGGATCCTGAATCCCCTTCCCGCCCGCGACCAGATCCGCGGCGCTATCCTCCAAGGCGTGGGGCAGGCACTCCATGAGGACCTCCTCTACGACGGGAGGAACGGGCAGCCGCTCACGGCCGGCTACTACGGTGCGCGGCACCTCACGCACCTCGATATCCCCGAGATCGAGGTGACCTTCATCGAGACGGATGACGGCTACGGCCCCTACGGGGCCAAGACCGTCGGCGAGGCGGGGATCATCATAGCGCCGCCGGCCGTCGCGAACGCCGTGTTCAACGCCACCGGCCACCGCTTCAGGGACCTGCCCATCACGCGCGCCAGGATCGCGGGGGCACTCGCATGAAGACCTTCGCGAACCGGGATGCGGGCACGCTCGAGGAGGCCGTCCGCCTCGCGCGCGAGGCACTCGACGGCGGACAGTCCGTCTCCTTCGCGGGCGGGGGCACCGATCTCCTCCAGCTCGTCAAGGACCGGATCGCAAACAGGCCAGGCCAGGGCGTGCCGGACATCCTCGTCAGCCTGAGGGGCCTGGAGGATCTCTCCGGGATCGCCGGCCAGCGTCCCGACGGTGGTGAGGCGATGTCGGGCTTGCGGTTGGCCCAGCTG
>VXNE01000315.1 GCA_009840715.1 Gammaproteobacteria bacterium | reverse complement strand
CCGGCCAGATGTCGCCGTCGCGGTTGAACACCTCGCCGGCGAACCCGTCGCAGAACAGGCCGATCGCGTCGCCCATGTCGCGCAGCCGCTGCCGCGCCTCGCCGAGCAGCCCCTCGCGGGTCTCCGCGAGGAGATGGAACGCCCGGCGCACGTGCTCCGTGCGGGGCTTGGCGCCCTCGACGCGGGCGTTCTTCGCCGCCTCGATCACGGCGTCCCGGATCACCCGGCGGTCGGCGCGCCGCAGGCGCTCGACCTCGCGCGTCTCGCCGCCGGTGACCATCAGCGTCGCCACCGTCTCGAGTTCGCCCAGGATGTCGCGCGGTTCGTCCTCGTCGTCGTCGGCGACGTCCCCGAGTTCCGGGATCTCCGCGTCCTCCGGCGTCTCCGTGTCCAGCGCGGCCTCCGCCGCCTCCGGCAGGAGCGCGGCGTCCGCGAACGTCGGCAGCGACACCCCGCTGCCGGGTTTCAGCGCGACCCGGTTGACCGAGAGCCCCAGCGACTCGAACCAGTCGGCGAGCAGCCCGAACGAGTTCCCGGCCTCGACGACGAACAGTCGCGGCCGGTGCGTCGCCATCAGTTGCGCCAGCATGCCGCCGAGCGTCGCGCTCTTGCCCGCGCCGGTCGGGCCGACCACCAGGCCGTGCGCGTTCTTGAGGCGGTCCAGCTTGTTCAGCGGGTCGAACGACAGCGGCTCGCCGCCGCGGTTGAAGAACGACAGGCCCGGGTGTCCGGTGCCGGTCGAGCGTCCGAACAGCGGCCACACGTTCGCGATGTGCTGCACCCAGGCCAGCCGCGTCTGGCGCCAGCCCGCGGCGCGGTCCGCGTCCGGCTCGTAGGCCATCGGCAGGTGCAGCAGGAAGTTGTCGAGCGCGCGCACGTCGTCCTTCGGCGCGACCGCGCGGAACCCGTGGCGCAGCAGCACCGTGCGCGCCTCCGCGGTTCGGCGGTCAAGGTTCTCCGTCGACGGGGCGCGCAGGTAGAAGGCGACGCCCAGCCGGTAGAGCTTGTGCTGCTCGCCCATGATCTCCTTCGCCGTGCGGCAGTCGGCGCGGGCGCGGATGGCGTCCGCCGCCTCGCCGGTGGCGGAGGACGCGATGCGGTCGACGTGGGCGTCCACCGTGTCCTGCGGCACCGGCACCAGGGTCGTGACGTAGACCGTCCCTTCGGGGAGCTGGTCGAGCACCGCGTTCACCGCGTCGCCGTGGCGGGTCTCGCCGGTGACGTGGCCGATCGCGGGCGGTCGCCGCAGTCCCTCGACGGTCAGCACGCGCATCGCCGTGCGGTCGAAGATCCAGGCGCCCCTGGCCGCGTCCGAGCGCGGGTGGCAGTAGAAGAGCGTCTCCGCGAACCCGTCGCCGTACGGCAGTTCCTCGTCGCCGACGATTTTTCGCGCGAACGCGGCCGGATCGTCCGGCGTGAGGTCCGTCCAGGCGTTGAACCAGCGCGTCAACCAGGCGTGGAACTCGCCCGCCGACAGCCGCCGCTGTTTGACGCCGAGGCCGTCCAGCGCCCCGGTCAGCTTGCCGCCCGCCTCGAGCAGCGCCTCGCCGGGCGAGCCGTCCGCCCCGTCGGCCGCCTTCGCCCCGCGCAGCCAACGGTAGAGCACGACCAGCGTGCGCTGCCGCGCGCCGGCCCAGCGGGTCTGCGAGAGCCGGTCCGCGAACAGTCCGCCGGGCTTCGCCACGGCCCCATAGTGGGCCGCGAGCATGTCCGCGTAGGCGCGGGAGAACTCCGTGTCCCTCGCATCCCCGGCGACGTAGTCCCGGAACGCCTCCGCGGCCGCGGACAGGTCGGGCTCGCGCCAGGTGCAGGTCTGCAGCACCCAGGGCGCCGCGTCGAACTCCTCGAAGCTGTCCTGCAGCACGTCGTGCAGGCCGTTGCGGAGATCGGTCAGCCAGCGTCCGCCGCGGCCCTCCGTGCCGCGCGGCTCGATCTCCCAGACCGCGCCGACGCTCCTGCCGTCCTCCAGCAGGATCGTGCCGTCGGGCAGCGCCTCGGCCCAGGGCAGGTGGTCGACGAACGAGCGCGCCGGGCGGTACATCGACGCCACGGTGGACTTCGGCACGCCCTTCCGGGCCGGGGGACGCTTCGGCGCCCCGTTCGGTTCCGCAACGCCCGGTGCGCCACCTTCCGCCGCGCCGACCGTCTCTCCGCGCGAGGACCCGAGCCAGTCCGCCAGCTTCACGGCGCTCCCCCGCCGGGCTTTTCGTCCGATCCGGGTTCCGGCAGCCGCACGGCCTGCTCCAGCTCCCTCGGCAGCGCGTACTCGACGCGCTCGTAGAGCGGCACCGCCGTCGTGTAGCCCGGCACCGGCACGCGTTCCTCCGTCGCCAGGTGGGGCAGCACGTGGATGTAGACGTCGGGGTTCGGCAGCCGCGGGAACAGCAGCTCCAGCTCGTTCGCCGCCGTGCGCGTGTAGCTCGCGGCATCCGGCTTCGCGTCCTCCCCGGGCGCGGCGGCAGCGGCCTGCCGCGCCTCGCACGGCCACGGGAAGCGCCACCAGCGGCACCGCGCTTCCGGTGCGCGAGCGGCTCGTGCCTCCGGCACGGATTCGGGTTCCGGCGCCGCCGTGCCGCGGTAGAGGTCGATCATCCGCGGCCCCTCCGCGAGCACGGAGGAGGGCGCGTTCGACGCGCAGCCCGCCAGCGCGGCCGCCAGCAATGCGGTTGTCCATCTAGTCCAGGGCACGGTGCCTCCCCGCCGTCGCGGCGTCCTCGTGGCGGACCAGCCGGCCCGCCGGGTCGTAGTCGATCCTCAGTTCCTCGTCGACGTGCACGGCGACGC
>VXNE01000300.1 GCA_009840715.1 Gammaproteobacteria bacterium | reverse complement strand
CCCATACACCGTCCCGTTTCAGGTTACCCCGCGTACTCGAGCAGCAGCACCATGAAATAGCCGCGGTCGTCCGTCCACATCCGCTGCTGGACGAACCCCGCCGCCCCCGCGAGCTCCAGAAACTCGTCCGGATCGTACTTATAGGAACTCTCGGTGTGGATGCGCTCGCCGGCGTCGAACGCGATCTCGGCGCCGTTCAGCCGCACCCGTTGGGACGCGGTGCTCGCGAGGTACATCTCGATGCGTCCCCGGGCCGGGTTGTACTCCGCCCGGTGCTCGAAGCGGGCGGGATCGAAGTCCGCGTCGAGCAGGTCGTTCAGGTGCCGGAGCATGTTGAGATTGAAGGCTTCCGTCACGCCCTGCCCGTCGTTGTACGCCGCGTGGAGCACGTCCGCGTCCTTCTTGGCGTCCACGCCCACGATGAGACGGCCGCCGCGCCCGACGACTTCGCCCACGGCCGCCAGGAAGCCCGGCACGTCGGCGCGGTCGAAGTTCCCGATGCTCGACCCGGGAAAGAACGCCACGCACGGCAGCGCCGACGCGATGGCCGGGAGGGCGAACGGTCGGCTGTAATCCGCGCACGTCGGATGGACGGCCAGCCAGTCGTAGTCCTCGTAGATCGCGCGCGCGGACTGCAGGAGGTGGGCGCGCGAGATGTCCACGGGCACGTAGGCGGCGGGCCGGCAGGCCTCGAGCAGGATGCGGATCTTCTCGCTCGAGCCGCTGCCGTACTCGACCAGGCACGCCCGGTCGCCCACCGCGCGCGCCATGTCCTCCCGGTTCTCCCGCAGGATGCCGACCTCGGTGCGCGTCAGGTAGTACTCGGGCAGGCGCGTGATGTCGTCGAACAGCCGTGAGCCGGTCTCGTCGTAGAAGTACTTGGGCGGCACGGTCTTGGTCGCCCGCGACAGGCCGGCGAGCACTTCCGCCATGGCGTCCGGCAGGTCCGGTCGCCGATCGTGGAAGCGGAACTCCCGCGTGGGCAGTGGGCTAACCGGCATCGCGCGCGAGCCGGATGCCGGTGAACTGCCAGCGGTCCGGACCATGGAAGAAGTTGCGGTACGTGGCCCGCACGTGGCCGGGCGGCGTGGCGCAGGACCCGCCGCGCAGCACGACCTGGTTGGCCATGAACTTGCCGTTGTACTCGCCGAGCGTCCCGGGCAGCGGGCGGTAGCCGGGGTACGGACCGTATGCGCTCGAGGTCCACTCCCAGACGTCGCCGAACAGCTGCGCCATGCCGGGACCGGCGGGCCCGCGGGGATGCAGGCGTCCACCGTCCGCGAAGTGACCCCCCGCGATCTCCTCACCGTACCGGGCGGCCACGGACTCCCACTCCGTCTCGAGCGGCAGCCGCGCGCCGGCCCAGCGCGCGAACGCGTCCGCCTCGTAGAAGCTGACGTGGGTGACCGGCGCGTGGAGATCGACCGGCGCGGGACCGGACAGGCGGTACTCGAACCAGGCGCCGTTCTCCCGATACCAGTAGAGCGGCGCCTCCCAACCGTCGCGCCGCACGGCATCCCATCCGTCCGAGAGCCACAGCGCCGGCGCGCCGTAGCCGCGATCCTCGATGAACGCCAGGTACTCGCCGTTGGTGACCAGGCGGTCCGCCACCGCGAACGGCCGCAGCCACACGCGATGCCGGGGCGTCTCGTTGTCGAAGCAGAAATCGCGGCCCTTCGCGCCGACCTCCACGAAGCCCTCCGGGAAGTCGACGAACGTCACGGGGCGCGGCTCGCATACGGTGCGGTCGAGGTCTTCCCGATACGCGGGCCGCAGCGGGTTCGTCCCGAGCGTGTACTTCAGGTCCGTGACGATCAGTTCCTGGTGCTGCTGCTCGTGGTGCAGGCCGAGTTCGACGCGCCCGCGAATCTCGTCGCCGCCGCGTGCCAGCAACGGCCGCATCGCCGCGTCCACGTGCGCCCGGTAGGCGTACACCTCCTCCACGGTCGGCCGCGAGAGCGTTCCCCGCCTCGGTCGCGGGAACGGCTGGCCGACGCCGTTGTAGTAGGAGTTGAAGAGCGTTTCGAAGCCCTCGGCGAACGGCCGGTACCGCTCCCGGAAGGGTTTCAGCAGAAAGGTCTCGAAGAACCAGGTGGTGTGCGCGAGGTGCCACTTCGGCGGGCTGGCGTCGTCCATCGGCTGCACGCCATAGTCGTCCACCGCCAGGGGACGACACAGCATCTCCGTTTGCTGACGAACGGCCGCGTATCGCGCGATCGGGTCGTCCGCGACCTGCGCGGCTTCCTGCATTCCCACCTCTGTTTCGCGCGGCGAGCATACGGGACGGCCGCGCCGGATTTCAACAGCGCAACCGCTTCAGGCGCGTCCCGCGAGGGTCCGGAACGCCTCCACGACATACTCGCCGCGGCGGGGGTCCTTGAGGATGGCGACGAAGCGGCCCTCCGGATCCACGATGGCGACATGCCCGGAGTGGTCCACGAGATAGCGGTCCGCGGGCACGCCGTCGGGCGCCGGGGTGCGCATGAAGCCCGCGGCCAGTTCGAGCCCGAACCGCCCCAGCTCGTGCTCTTGCCCGGTCACGCCGACGAAACGGGGCGAGAAGGCCGCGAGGTATGCCCCTATCGCCTCGCGCGTGTCGCGCTCCGGGTCGACGCTCACGAACACCGCCTGGAACCGTTCGTCCGCCAACTCCCGTTCGGCGTCCCGCAGCGTCGCCATCGTCAACGGGCAGATGTCGGGACAGGACGCGTACCCGAAGAAGACGAAGGACCACTTGCCGCGCAGGGCGCCGTGCGCGAACGGGGCACCATCCTGCGAGAGAAGCGGAG
>VXNE01000517.1 GCA_009840715.1 Gammaproteobacteria bacterium | reverse complement strand
GGAAGAACAGGGACCCGGCCTCTTCGTTCAGGAGCAGCGTGTTCTTGCCGATCCAGCCGAGGCCCGCCTTCTCCGCCAGGGGCTTCTCGAGGACCGGCGCGGAGTCCGTGAAGGCGCGATACCGGCCCCCGGCGTGCCGGTCGATGCGCCGCGCGAGCCGGACGAGCCGGCGGCGCACCGTCTTGTGGTAATCGCGTCCGAGTGCGTAACGGGAGACGTACGCCGTTTCGGACCGGGGCGCGGGAATCGCCGGCGCCGCGTCCGTCAGGTAGTCCATGCGGGCGGAGATCACGCGTACCGTGCCCTCGTGCAGGCGCTCGGGACGCAGGCGCTTGTCGACGTTGCGCGCCATGTATCCCATGGAGCCGTGCAGCTTGCGCGACAGCCAGCGGCGCACGTCCGGCGCGTAGTCCGAGAGGTCGGTGTCGGCGATGCCGACCGCCGCGAACCCGAGTTCGCGCGCCCAGGTTTCGATGTCGCTCGCGAGCCGGGCGAGCGCGACCTCACGGTCGCGTTGGGAGTTTCGCTGGCGCGAAACTCCTTCGTCGCAAGCTCCTGGGTCCATGGCAGCTATAATTGGTGGATGCGCGGCCGGGACAGAGTCTACACGGCGGCCGAAGTCCGGGAGCTGGACCGAACCGCGATCGAGGATCGCGGCATTCCCGGGATCGCGCTGATGAAACGCGCGGGCCGGGCCGTCTTCGACGAAGTGCGGCGGCGCTGGCCGACGGGCCGTTCCCTCACCGTGGTCTGTGGCTCCGGCAACAACGCCGGGGACGGCTATATCGTCGCAGGGCTCGCCGAGGAAGCGGGCCTTGAGACCGCGCTCCTGCAGGTCGGGGACCCGGGGAAGCTCCGCGGCGACGCGGCGCGGGCGCGGGACTGGGCGCTTTCCGTAGGCGTGGTCACGTCACGTTTCGCAGAAGGCCGCGCACCGGCCGGCGAGGTGCTGGTCGACGCACTCCTCGGCACCGGCGTCGCGGGCGCCGTACGGCCGGAGCATGCCGCGGCGATCGAGTGGATCAACAGTTCCAGACGCCCCGTGGTGGCCGTCGACCTGCCGAGCGGGATCTCCGCGGACACGGGCGCCGTGCTCGGCAAGGCCGTGCACGCCACCGCCACGGTCACGTTCATAGGACGGAAGCTGGGCCTCTTCACGGGCGAAGGGGTGGACCACGCTGGTGACGTGGTCTTCGACTCCCTCGGGGTACCGGAGGACATCTACGACGCGGTGTCCGGTTTGCGCGTACTCTCGCCGCCGCCCCCCCGGAACCGTCCGCGCTCCGCGCACAAGAACCAGTTCGGCCATGTCCTGCTGATCGGCGGCGACCGTGGCATGGGAGGTGCGCCCCTGCTCGCGGCGGAGGCGGCTTTGCGGACGGGGGCGGGGCTCGTCAGCATGCTGACCCGCCCGGAGCATTGCGCCGGGGTGCTCGCGCGTCGTCCCGAAGTCATGGTCCGGGGCGTCTCGGAGGACGACGATGTAGAGCAACTGTTCGCCGGCTGTACCGTGATCGGGGTGGGTCCCGGACTGGGACGAGGAAGCTGGGGCCGCGCGCTGCTCGCCCGGGCGCTCTCGGCCGGCAAGCCGCTGGTAATCGATGCGGACGGCCTCAACCTGGTCGCTGAGGACGGGACCGAGGTTCCGCCGGCGAGCGTCATGACGCCGCACCCCGGCGAGGCGAGCCGGCTATTGGGCGAGGAACGCATCACGGACCGTCCGGCGGCCGTTCGTGCGCTGTCCGAGCGCTTCGCCAACGTCGTCGTGCTCAAGGGTGCCGGCACGCTCGTCGCCGCGGCCGGCGAACTCCGGGGCATCTGCATCGACGGGAACCCCGGACTGGCGACTGCCGGCAGCGGCGATGTGCTCACGGGGGTGGTCGCGGGACTGGCCGCTCAGGGGTTTGCCCTCCGGGAGGCGGCGGAAGCCGGGGTGTGCCTGCACGCGACGGCTGGAGACACGGCGCGGCAACGGCTGGCGCCGCGGCCCCTCATAGCCATGGATATCGTGGATTACCTGTGGCGGATGGCCCCCGATGCGGCTTGAACTGCCCGACGAGGCGGAGACCTTGCGCTGGGGGGCATCCTTCGCCGACGGCCTGGAGCAGGAACTCGTGTTCCTGCGCGGGGAACTCGGCGCCGGCAAGACGACCCTCGTGCGGGGCATCCTGCGGGGTCTCGGACACCAGGGAGCCGTGAAGAGCCCCACGTACACGCTGCTGGAACCCTATGAGTTCGGGGACCGCAGCATTTATCATTTCGACTTCTACAGGATCGAAGATCCGGAGGAGTTGTCCTTCATCGGAATCGACGAACTGTTGTCCGATGCGGCGCTGAAACTCGTGGAGTGGCCGGAGCGGGCCGGCGGGCGTTTGCCCGTCCCGGATCTGGAACTGGTGCTCACCATCGCGGGCGAGGGCAGGTTGCTTGAACTTGTCGATCGTCGTTAATCCTCGCGGATGTGCCCGGGCCGTCGCGGCCGGGTTGCTTGTCCTTTTGCCGGGGGCCGCCGAAGCCGCGGAACTCGAGAGGATCCGCATGCACCAGGCGCCGGATCACACCCGGGTCGTCTTCGACACCAGCGGTCCAGTCGACTATCGCCTGTTCACGCTGGAGGGCCCGCGGCGGGTGGTCGTCGACCTGAGACAGACGAGCGTGCGGCGCGGCTTCGCGACACCGCCGGTCAAGGGAGACGTGATCGAGGGGGTCCGGCGGGCGCCGAGGGGGCGCGGGGCCGGGCCGGGGGGGGGGGCGGGTGGGGCGGCGGGGGGGCCCCGCGCCGGCAGGCCGCCACC
>VXNE01000133.1 GCA_009840715.1 Gammaproteobacteria bacterium | reverse complement strand
GCCGTGGCCCCGCCCGCGGGGTCCGCGATGGGGTCGCAATGATACCGGACGGTCGCCCGAAAGGTCAGGCAGGCGGTCCGATGCCGAACGGGGTGCCCCAGACGAGCCCTTCGAGCGTCGTCGTCTTCGGCCGGTACTCGCAGCCGATCCAGCCGTCGTAGCCGAGGTGGTCGCAGAGGTCGAACAGGAACGGCAGGTTCACCTCGCCGTACTGCGGTTCGTGGCGGCCGGGGACACTCGAGAACTGGATGTGCCCGATGCGGTCGAGATGGTCGGCCAGTCCGCGCGCCAGGTTCCCCTCCATGATCTGCCGGTGGTAGAAGTCGAACTGCAGGCGCACGTTGGCGCGGTCCACGGCCTCGATGCAGCGCCGCGCCTGGTCCGTCCGCGTGAGCAGGTAGCCGGGCGTGTCCTCGTCGTTCAGCGGCTCGAGCAGGATGCGGATGCCGTGCGGCGCGGCCTGGTCCGCCGCGAAGCGGACGTTCCGGACGAACGTTGCTTCGGCGCGGGACCGCTCGTCCGCGGCGACCACGCCGGCCATGACGTGGATCATCGGCGCCCGGAGTTCGCGGGCGTACGCGAGGGCCTGCGCGAAGTCCCGGCGGAAGTCGTCGACGCGGTCCGGCAGCGCGCCGCGCCCGCGCTCTCCGGCCGCGGTGTCCCCCAGGGGCGTGTTGAGGAGCACCATCGCGATTCCCGCATCGTCCAGCCAGCGCCGTACCTCCGCCGCGGGCCACGCGTAGGGGAACAGGAACTCCACTGCGGAGAAACCCACCTCGCGGGCGGCGCGAAACCGGTCCGGGACGGGCAGTTCCGGGAACATCATGGAGACGTTGGCGGCGAAGCGGGGCAAGACCGTCTCGCGTTATGCGTCGGGCGAACCTGCGTTCACCCCTGCGCCAGCAAGGCGCGCAGGTCGATGATCGCCGCGTTCGCGCGGGAGATGTACGAAGCCATCACCAGCGAGTGGTTCGCGACGAAGCCGAAACCCGTGCCGTTCAGGATCATCGGGCTCCAGATGGTCTCCTGGGTCCCCTCGAGTTCGCGCACGATCTGCTGGAGGCTGACCCGGGCGTTCTTGTCGTCCAGGACGGGGCCGAAGTCCCGCTCGACGGCCTCGAGCAGGTGCAGCAGGGCCCATGCCTGCCCCCGCGCCTCGTAGAACACGTCGTCGATCTCGAACCAGCTCGTCTTGAGTTGACTGTCGCCGACGCCGGGCGTCGACTGGCGCGCCGCCGGATCGCCCGACAGGGCCATGTCGAGCTGCCGCTTGCCGACGCTGGCGGAGAGCCGTTGCGAGAGACTGCCGAGACGCGTCTCGACGGCGATGAGCCAGGCCCGCAGGTTATCCGCGCGGGCGTAGAACTGCGCGTCGGGCTGCTCCGAGTCGGACAGGCGGGCCAGGTAGCTCTCCAGGTAGTCGACGCCGTCCCCGTATTCGTCTTCCGTCCGGGGGAAGATCCAGCTCGAGTTGTTGAAGAAGAACTTCGCTTCCGCGAGGGACAGGTCCGGGTCCTCGGTGGACTGGCTCTGGGACCGGCTCAGGTCCGCGCGCAGGACGCGGCTCATGTCGCGCATCTGCACCACGACGCCGAACTCCCAGCTCGGCACGTTGTCCATCCAGACACCGGGCGGGAACAGGTCGTTCGAGAGGTAACCCCCGCGCTTGTCGAGGAGCGTCTGGCCCATGCGGGTCATGGCGGCGGCGGTGTGCGAACCGGTGACGACGATGCCGGAGGGCGTCTCGACCGCCACGTCGAAGGCGTCCGGCTCGCTGTCCCACCACCACCAGAAGAACAGCACGCCGAGCAGGTACACGCCCACCAGCGCGCCGCCCACGCGTGCGGCGAGGGCTGCCGCCCCGGTGTCCTCGCCCGGTCGAAGGGTCCATCTCATGCGGAGGCTCCTAGGGGGCGCGTATCTCGAACGCGCCGCGGATGCTTTGGCCAGCAGCGAATTCGAACACGAACCGCGCCTCCTGGATACCTTTCGTGTCCGCATCGAACAGCATCAGGTGCCTTCCGCCTGGCTCGAGACGGACCGACGAACCGGCGGGAACGACGATACGCTCGAGCCGGCGCATCCGCACCATCCCCGCCTCGTCGCGCGTTTCGTGGATCTCGACGGACGCGGCGATCGGGGTACTGACCGCCACCAGGACGGCGTCTTCAGGGGCGGTGTTCACGATGTCGCAGTAAGCGGCCGTGACGGTCTGGCCGGGCAGCGTGTCGCGGACGTAGCCGTTCGCCACGACGACCGCCGCCAGCACCAGCGCGCTTCCGGCGAGCACGCGTCTAGCCGCCCTCGCCCGCGAAGTCCGGGTCGGCGAACAGCACGACGACGACCCGCGGCGGCCAGCCGATCTCCATCTCCGCCCGGATGCGGCGGTTGCCCGGGGCGCGGTTGAGCTGCGCGTAGATCCAGCGGCCCTGCACATCGTTGCCGGCGCGGATCAGTACGCGCGCATTCGGTTGGCGCGCACGGACCCCGAGACGGGCCAGGGCCTCGGCCGCTTCCGCGGTCCGGTCGCGCACCGCGGTAGACGAGAGATCCAGGCGGATCCGCTCGGCATCGCGCAGCCGCTGCAACTGCGTGTACAGGGAGGGTAGCGAAGGATGATCGGCGTCAACGAGGCGCGCCCGGTCGAGCATGGAGCGCGCCGCTGCCCAGCGCTGTTGCCGGACCGCTTCCTGGGCGCGCTGCAGGAAGTGTTCGACGATGCGCTCGATGCCGTTCAGGGCGTCCTGCTGCTCCGGCACGAGTTCGAGCACGGCCAGGTAGTGCGTGAGTGCGCTGTCCGCGGC
>VXNE01000496.1 GCA_009840715.1 Gammaproteobacteria bacterium | reverse complement strand
AGGGTGTGGAACCGCCCTTGCTCGTAGAGACACCGCCCGTTGACCCAGACATGGCGGAGAGTCCCTTGGCCGTAGCGCGGCTGCACGCCATCGAGTCGGGGCTCACCGAGGCCATCCGTTACGAGCGGACTACGCCGGAGGCCTTCGCGCAGGAAGCGCCCGGGGCGTTCTCCCTCGTGACCTGCCTCGAGATGCTGGAGCACGTCCCCGACGTGACGTCCACGGTACAGGCGCTCGCGGACCTCGCGGAGCCGGGAGGCGACGTGATCGTCTCGACCATCAACCGCAACCCCAAGTCCTACCTCCTCGCCGTGCTCGGCGCGGAGTACGTCCTCGGGATCCTGCCCCGGGGCACCCACGACTACGGGAAGTTCATCCGGCCGTCGGAACTCGCCAGGGCGATGCGGGCGGCGGGGCTGACCGTCGTCGAGATCGTCGGCATGCGCTACAACCCCTTCACGCGCAACTGCACGCTGGGCGACGACGTGGACGTCAACTACGTAGTCCACGCGCGCAAGGATGTCGCTCAGTGACCCGGGGCAGCGAGCCCCGCTATCGTCCGGCCTCCGACGTGCTCAAGGGCCGCGTCGTGCTGGTCACGGGCGCCGGCGCCGGCATCGGCCGGGTCGCCGCGCTCGCCTACGCGCGCCACGGGGCGGACGTCGTACTCCTGGGGCGCACTCGCAGCAAGCTGGAATCCGTCTTCGACGTCATCGTCGCGGAGACCGCCACGAAACCGGTCATCGTGCCGGCGGACCTCGCGACGCTGGACGAAGCCGCCGCGGACAACCTCGCGGAAGCGATCCGCGAGGACTACGGCCGGCTCGACGGCATCCTCCACAACGCTTCAGTCCTGGGACCCCGCGTGCCGGTCGCGCACTACCCGGCCGACGCCTGGGCGGAGGTCATGCAGGTGAACGCCATGGCCCCCGTCATGCTCACCCGCGCGCTGCTGCCCCTGCTCGAAGCCGCGCCCGATGCGTCCATCGTATTCACGTCCTCCGGAGTGGGTCGCGTCGGGCGGGCGTACTGGGGGGCGTACGCCGTGTCCAAGTTCGCCACCGAGGGACTGTCCCAGACGCTTGCCGACGAGCTCGAGCACACGGGCGTGCGGGTCAACGCGCTCAACCCTGGCGGCACGAGGACGGCCATGCGCGCCGCGGCGTACCCGGCCGAGGACCCGGCCACCCTCCCGGAGCCGGAGGCGCACATGGACCTCTATCTCTATCTCATGGGGCCTGACTCGGAGGGAGTCACTGGGCGGAGCATCGACGCGCCCGCGTGGCGCGGACCCTAAGGAGGTCCTCAGAGCGCCGGATACGCCTCCGGGGTGCTTGCCCCGTGCCTGTCCGCAAGCCACGTCAGCATCGACGGTGTGGGCACTACGTACCGACGCTCCCCCGTTGGGGACAACACGCCCTTCTCGACCATTTTGCGGACGAACTCTACGAGCTAGACCCCGAAGTCCCGATATTAGTCCAGCTTCAGCCGGCTGACCTCCCGCCGACACAGCTTCGTCAACTACGGTTCGGTGTCGACTTCCTGCCGCATCACCTGGGCCGCAACCGCCGCAGCCAGCTTCGGCCAGCGGGCCAGTTCCCCTTCCAGCCGCCCCTGGTAGTACTCGTGGCGGTCCGCTTGGCTATCCGCCCGCAGCGTGTCCAGGTCGACCGCCGGAAGGCCGCCGTCAGTACGCACCAACTCGCGACAAAGGGCTTGCTGGGCGCAGAACAAGTGCTGAGGCCAGCCATGAGCCTCCTACACAACCGTTTCCACGGCTTCTTGACGCTCCGCATCGGGCCCTTCGACGCCGAGCTTGTCGAGCATCATCGCCGTTGACTCCGCGCACTCCGGGTCCGCCATCCGCCCCATGTTGGTCGTTACGTTCTTGGCCAGCCGGGAAAGCCCCCCCACGCTCCGGAGACGGCTCTCGGCGTGCGACAGGCCGGTGAACAGGCACAGCGCCGGCAGGTCGACACCGTCCGTGTGCAGGAGCACCAGCGCGTCCTGCTCCTGGTCAATCAGTTGCGCCTCATCCATGTGCAACACCAAGGTCGGCTTCGGGGCGGTCCTTTCGGCCACGAACTCGGCAGCAGGCAGCCGCGCAGGCGGTGGGCGCCTGGCGTCCTGTTCGCACGCAAATGAGCGGCCAGGGAGGTCTTGCCGCAGCCCGGTGCGCCCTGGAAGATGCGGAAGACGGCCTGACGCTTGCCGGATGACTCGCGCATAGCGCTGTCGAACCGGGCGATCTCCGCTTTCCCGACCAGCGAAAAAAAAGCGCCACGTCGCGGTCGCCCTGGTTGATGATCCGGGTCGCGAAATCGCGGTTGAAGGTCACGTTTCGACTATATCATCGACCCTCCAACCGACCGCGCCTCCTGACCCATGCCCGCGCCCGACGCCAGGTGCGCCTGACGCCGCCTGTCGCCAGGAACTCCTCCGTCCACGTCGCCCGGTCGGCCGCGAAGTTGCGCCAGACCGCGTCGGCATAGGGGCGGCTCGCGGTCGCCAGGCTCGGGTAGAAGCCGCGCTCCTCGATGTCCCCGAGCACCGTCCGGTAATGGTCGAAGACATGGCGGTCGAGCAACGTCCCCGCCGCCTGGGCGCTGGACAGCGCGCCGCTGCGGAGGTTGGTTCTCGCGAGGGGTGCGCCCTCGCGCTCCCGGGCTGAGGGCTCCTCATCCAGCGATCGCATGGTCATGAGTCCAGCGACGTCGAAAGAACTGACCCCCTGGCGTTGCGCTGCGGCAGTCTATTAAACACATCTCCAACCCCACTAGACAAGAGTAACTCGCGTATAGCATCTT
>VXNE01000007.1 GCA_009840715.1 Gammaproteobacteria bacterium | reverse complement strand
GATGGGGGGGATTGAGCATGGCGGTCATGTCGGTCTCCTAGTGGTAGTCGACGAGATCCACGTCGACCGGCTCGCCGTCGCGGAACCGGAAGACGATGCGCCGGTTGGCGCTGACGCGGATGCTCCAGTAGCCGGCGCGGTCGCCCTTGAGCGGGTGCAGACCGTAGCCCGGGATGTCGACGTCCGACGGCTTCGTTGCGACGCGGAGCGTGCCGAGGATGCGCCGGATCCGGGGCACGAGGTTCTGCGGCAGTCCGGGCGAGCGGTCGGTGTCGTGGAGCCTGCGCAGCGCCTTGTGCGCGAATCTCATGGGGCGACTGTAACCTGTACCGGCACGGTTTACTAGCGGTCGTCTACGCGGCGGCGGCCGGGGTGCGCCGGTCGTGCAGCGCGTGCAGGAACTCGACCGCCCGCTGCGCCTGCGTCGCGGCGTCGAACACCGCGCGCGGCTCGTCGGTCAGGAGCTCCGACCAGGACGCGATGTAGCTCGCGTGGTCGGCTCTCGGCGTCGAGGCGATGCCGAGATCCGCGCAGAGGAACGCCGAGCCGAGTTCGGCGACCAGTTCCTCGCGCGCCCGCGCCTTGTCGTCGATGCGGCCGCGCAGCCGGTCCAGCCGGTCGCGGTGTCCGGTGCTGTGCGTGAGCTCGTGAAGCAGCGTCGAGTGGAATGCCTGCGACGACTCGAAGGTCTCGAACGGCGGCATCTGGACGCGGTCCGGTGCCGGCGCGTAGTAGGCGCGCTGGCCGCCGTAGCGGATCTCGATGCCGAGGCGGTCGATCCAGGCCTGGCAGGCGGCGTCGCGCTCGTCGGGATTGACGTCGGGGACTTCGGGCACGTACTTCGCCGGCAGGCCGTCGATCTGGTCGCAGTTGAAGACCGCGTACACGCGCCGCACGGGGATGATGGCCTCGACCTCCTCGCCGGACGCCGCGTCGCGCTCGCGCTTCTTGGCGGTCTTGGCGAAGACGATGTGCGTGGCGCGCTCGCCCTTGCGCACCTGCGCGCCGATGGACTGCGCCTGGCGGTAGGTCATCCAGAACGGCGAGGCGTAGCCGGCGTCGATGGCGGCGCCCCAGAGGATGAGCACGTTGATGCCCTGGTAGGGCACGGCGTTCTCGCGCAGCGGCTTCGAGACGCGGGCGTTCGGGTCGACGGCCCACGGCCGGTGCCAAGGCAGCACGCCCTCCACCATCTGCGCGACGATCTGGCTGGCGATGCGTTCGTAGAGTTCGTTGATGCGGGCCATTGCCGGTTCTCCTTCGATTCGATCGAACGGCGCCGCGACGGGCCGCCGGGGTTCTCCGGCCGGGGCAAGGCCGGACGCCGGACCGCAGGGACGGCGGCCGCCCTCAAGGGCTCGGCCTTGCGGCGGACGGCCCCGGCGGCCAAGGCTCGGCTGCGCCGGTCGGTTCGACGGAGAACCGTCCTTCCTTGTCGGTGTGTTGCGGGCGGAATGCGCGGTGTTGGACGTGCTCGAACGCGGAGTCGCGGCGCAGGAAGCGTCACGGGGACGCAGGCCGTGCTTTGTCCATCTCATTGAAAATGCTAGTATTTTCGTTGCTTGACGCCGGCTTCTCCGGCATGGCCCGGAATCCCGGGCACAGGCACTGGAACCGCCCTCGGGCGGGTATCGGAAACCCGGGCCTTGACGGCCCATCGATCTCCCGCCGGGGCGGCTTCCCGGCGGGGAGGCCCGTCCCGCGGGACTTCGTCAAGGAGGTGGCGCGATGACGGACCTGAGAGAAATCGTCGACGTGCGCGGACCCGGACAGCCGTCCGAGTTCGTGTGCGAGGCGACCGTAGGCGGCGACGTGCTCGCGGCGAGCGGCCTGCCGGAGGGGGAGATCCTCCGCAGGGCGGCCGAAGCCGTGGAGTTCGAGCTTGGCATGGCGGAAATCCATGCCGGCACCGCCGCCGGCGTCGACCACGCGGTGTTCCCGCTTCGCGGGGGCGCCCTGGCGAGGGCGCGGCTCGATCGGAGCCCGTCGCCGAGCGTGGCCGTGCGGCTGGCATGACGGGGGCGACGCCCGGCCGGGCGCTTCCCATTGGGGGGCGCCCGCGCTCTCGACGGAAGTCGCACGGCCCCGAATCGGAACGGATCATGGGAATGTTCAGACGGAAAAACGCCAGCCCGCTCGCCGATCGCGTGTTCAACGACGGCGAACGCGAGCGCCTGATGGCCGTGTGGCGGCTGACGGCGCTGCCCCGGGACGAGTTCGAGGCCACCTACGGCGACCTGTTCCGGCGCTGCTGGCGCGTCGTCGCCGCGGGTCCGGGGGTCGAGTGGATCGTGCTCCGCGACCGGGCGCTGGCGCACGTGACGGCCGCGCTCAAGGTCCGCCAGGCGTACGTGCTGCCCCGCTTCGCGGCCGCCGAGGACGCGGCGCGGCTGGCGGAGGCGATGAGCTTCGCGCTCGCCGCCTGCGTGCTTGCGGAACGCTTCGCCGGGGTGCTCGGGCGCGCGGTGGCGCCGGGCTGGTCGCCCTTGCATGGCGACGTGCCGGCGGCGGCCGCGCTGTCGGACGTGCCGGTTCCCCGGTCGTTCGGCGCACTCCTGCTGACGCGGCTGGTCGGCCACTCCGGCCACGAGTGGCTCGCCCAGGAGCGCGAGGCGCTGTGGGCGGCGGCCGCCTACTTCGGGGAGGGGCGGAGCGAGCTCCGCGAGATCGGCCGCGATGCGGCGGCCCGGATCGGCCTGCCGCTCGCGGAGGCGGCGGCCGAACCGACCCCGGCCCGGCCGGCGGGCGTTCCGGACACGGCTCCCGCAGCGTCGGCGGAACCCGACCGCGCCCCGCCTCCCACGGGG
>VXNE01000237.1:872-2811 GCA_009840715.1 Gammaproteobacteria bacterium | reverse complement strand
AGGACACGCTCGACCCATGAGGGAGGCGTACCCATGCGCAATCTGCCCCCGATCTCGATCTACCGCCTGCCGGCGGTGCTCGAAGTCACCGGCCTGTCGAAGGCCACCATCTACCGGCTGCTCGAGCGCGGCGAGTTCCCGCCGCGGGTGAAGCTGTCGCCGCGCTGCGTCGGCTGGCGCGTCGCGGACGTCGACGCCTGGCTCGACGAGCGCGCGGCGGCGTCCGGCGTGACGGTGCCCCCGGCGCCCGAGGCGCGGGCGGCCGGATAGACCCCCTGCCCGCGCGCCGCGCTCCTCAGCGGGGCGCGCGCGTCGGGCGTCCTTGGAAGACGACGACGCCGCACACCGCGGTGTCGGCCTCCGCCTCGACGATCGGCTCCGGCCAGGCGGGGTTGGCGGCCTTGAGGTAGCGCCGGCCGTTCTCGACGACGAGCTGCTTGAAGGTGGCGGCGCCGTCGTCGGCGCGGCGCACCACCACGTAGCTGCCGTGCTCGGCGGGCACGTCGGGATCGACGAAGATGTAGTCGCCCTCCGGGAAGGCCGGCGCCATGCTCTCGCCGGCGACCTTGAGCACGAAGGTGCCCGGTCCGCAGGGCTCCGGGCAGTGCAGCCGCTCGGTGTTCGCCGGCAGCTCGCGCGCCTCGGTCCAGTCGCCCGCCCGCACCCACGAGAGGACCGGCTGTCCCGTGCCCGGCGGAAAGGGTCCGTGCTCGACCGGGTGTTCCTCGTTCATCCACCCCGGCGGCTTGCCCATGGCGCGCTCGATCTTCGCGGCCAGGCGGTCGCCCATGCGGCGCGGGGAGCCGCTCGCGTACGGCGTGCCGGCGCGCACGTGGCTGAGATTCGAGCCGCTGACGGCGGCGCGGCGCGCGAGTTCGGAGACGGAGCCGGCCTCGGCGACGAGGCGCGCGAGGTTCTTCAGGCGGATGCGGTCGATGTGGCGCGTCATGGGCGGGGTTTCCCGGTTAGCACAAAGATAAGCATGTCATATCGAATAGGGTATTGCAAGTTCTCATCGTGATTTGTTAGTTTTTATTAGACACACTAAAAACGAGTACGAAGGACGTTCGATGGACATGTGCGATTTCATGCGGCAGGCCGAGAAGGGGGAGCACTTCGATGTGGCGGAGGCGTGCGACACCTCGGTGTCCTACCTCTACCAGCTGGCCGGGCGCCACCGCTACGCGAGCGCCCGCATGGCGAAGCGCCTGGAGGAGGCGACGGGACGGGTGGCGGAGGACTCCGAGGGGCGCCTCGCGGCCGTGCCGCGGCGCTCGCTGGTGCGCTTCCCGGAGATCTTCGATTGAGCGCGTACGCGCGGCAGGTCAAGGCCGGCCTGACCGTCCTCGCCCTCTGCGCCTGCGCCCCGGTGGCGCACGGCGCCGAGGCGGCGGCGGCGGCCGTGCGCGCGTCGCAGGTCCGCGAGAGCGAACGCCGCGCGGCGGCGTGGAACCTGTCCGCCGCGGACTGGTCCCGCTACGAGGAACTCATGGCGGGCCGGCGCGGCGCCTGGTCGCCGGACGCCGCCCCCCTGCTGGTGCTCGGCGCGCACGCGCGCACCGGGGCCGAGCGGCGGCGCTTCGCCGAGGCGTTCGTCCTGGCCGAGCACGCGCGCGTCGAGGGCGAGCTCGCCTTCGAGCGCGCCGTGCAGGCCGCGTGGACGCGCCTGTTCCCGGGGCGGCCGCGGATCGCTGCGCCCGCCGGGAGCCTGTCCGGCGCGGCGGTCGAGCGCTACGCGGTGGTCCTGGACCGGGACTGCGGCGATTGCGGGCGGCGGCTCCGGGCCTATTTCGAGCTGGGCACTCCCCTGGACGTGTACGTTCGGGGCGCGGCGGACGATGCGGACCTGCGGGCGTGGGCCGCCGCGCAGGCGGTCCAAACCGGCGCGGTGCGCGCGGGGCGTGTGAAGCGTGACCCCCGGTGGGTGATATACCCAAAT
>VXNE01000237.1:0-862 GCA_009840715.1 Gammaproteobacteria bacterium | reverse complement strand
GGCGGGCCGCGGCTGGCGGCGGGAGCCGTCGCCGTGATCGGCGGGCATCCCGTGGAGGCGCTGCTGCGCCCGCCGGCGGAACTGAACGCCGGGACGGTGTCGGTGCTCGTCGGCGTCACTATCGCGCTCGGCCCCGAGTACTTCATGATGACGCCGGGCGTGGGCTACGGCGCGGCGGCGGCCCTCGGCCTGAACGGCTGCTGGTGGCTGCGCCGCGGCTGGAAGGTCGTGCGCTATCAGCGCGGCCTGCGCCGGCGGCGGCGCTGGACGATGGCCGCGAAGCGCATCCCGGTGCGGCGCGACCGGCTGTTCCTGGGGCGCGGGTTCCGCTGGGGCGAGCGCCACACCCAGCGCCTGCACGACTGCCGCAGGACGCGGTTCCGGAAGTTCGTCGAGCCCGGCCGGCTGGTGCGCTGGGCGCACGCGTGCGTCGCCGAGCCGCACGGGCGGCGCCTGGCGTGGCTCGGGCGGCTGCTGGCGGCCGACGTGCCGGGCAACCCGTGTCGCCCGCCGCCGCCGGTCGGCGGCTCGTCCTGGCTGCACGGCGTGGAGCCGCGCGAGGCGGACGTGCACCTGCCGCTTCGGGACCGCAACGGCCACACGCTGGTGCTCGGCACCACCCAGGTCGGCAAGACGCGGCTGCTCGAGCTCTCGGTGGCGCAGGACATCCGGCGCGGCGAGACGGTGGTGGTGTTCGACCCCAAGGGCGACGCCGACCTCCTGCGCGCGATGCACGAGGCGTGCCGCACGGCGAGGCGCGGCGACGAGTTCGTGCTCTTCCATCTCGGCTACCCGGAGCTCTCCAGCCGCTACAACGGCGTCGGCCAGTTCCACCGCATCACGGAGGTGGCGACCCGGGTTT
>VXNE01000227.1 GCA_009840715.1 Gammaproteobacteria bacterium | reverse complement strand
TTTAATCATCCGGCCCCCCCCGCGATCTACCCGCGTAATTTCGCCGGCAGCGTCAGATGTTTATAACCCACAGGACCTGGAGACCGTGGAATTCAACCGCGACCGCGGCTTCGGCATCACGGTGTACGTGGGCGACCGCAAGGGGTCCGCCAGCACCTCCGACGCGAGCCCTGAGGCCGTGCGCACGACGGTGCGGGCCGCGCTCGCCATCGCGCGCCATACCGGGCGTGACCCCTGCAACGGTCTCGCCGACCGAGAGCGGATCGCGACCGAGTGGCCGGAACTCGACCTGTACCACCCCTGGAACGTGGCGCCGGACGACCTGCGCGATCTGGCGCTCGAAATGGAAGCCGCCGGGCTCGACCACGACCCGCGGATCGTCAACTCGGAAGGCGCACAGATGTCGACCCAGCGCGGGTGCCGCGTCTACGGCAACAGCCACGGCTTCCTCGGTGCGACCCGCGCCACGCGCCACGGCGGGACCTGCGTCATGATCGCCCGGGACGACCGCGGCATGCAGCGTGACTACTGGTACAGCGTGGCCCGGGACGCCGCCGACCTCGAAGACCACGTCGGCGTCGGGGAACAGGCGGCGGCGCGCACCGTCGCGCGCCTGGGGGCGCGTTCCGTGACCACGGGTTCGTGGCCCGTGCTATTCACTCCACGGATTGCGGCAGGGCTGCTGGGGCACCTCATGGGGGCGATCAGTGGGGGAGCCCTTTACCGCCGCGCTTCGTACCTCGTGGACGCCCTCGGGCGCGACGTCGCGGCAAAGTCCATCACGCTCGCCGAGTATCCGCATCTCCCCAAGGCCCTCGGCAGCGCCGGCTTCGATGGTGACGGAGTGGCCACCTCCGGCAAGGCGTTCGTCGAGAACGGCCGTCTGACGAGCTATGTGCTCGATACCTACGCGGCACGCCGCCTGGGCATGGAGACCACGGGAAACGCCGGCGGCGTCTTCAATCTCGCCGTCGAATGCGACGCCGTCGCACCGGAGGCGTTGATGGAGGAGATGGGCACGGGGCTCGTCGTCAACGAACTCATGGGACAGGGCGTGAACCTGGTGTCGGGAGACTACTCGCGCGGCGCGGCCGGCGTCTGGGTGGAGGGCGGCAAGCCCGCCTTCCCGGTGGACGAGATCACCATCGCGTCCAGCCTCGACGTCATGTTCAAGGGCATCGCGGGCGTGGGCACCGACGTCGACACCCGCGGCAACATCCGCACCGGTTCCGTCCTCGTAAGCTCGATGACCGTCGCCGCCTGACCGGTCGGGCCGGGCCGCGATCGCGCGCTCAGGCGTACACGAGGGTCGCGAGCCCCAGGAACGTAAAGAACCCCGCCACGTCCGTGATCGTCGTCAGCACGACCCCGCCGGCAATCGCGGGATCGACGTCCAGTAGCACGAGCAGGGAAGGCAGCAGGCTCCCGGCGATGGCGGCGACGAGGATGTTGATGACCATCGCCAGGGCGATGATCCCGCCCAGCGTGGCGTCCTGGAACGCCAGCGCGGCTCCCGTCGCGACGAGGGCGGCCCACAGCAACCCATTGAGTGCGGCGATCAGGAGTTCCCGGTTTAGGAACCAGCCGAGGTTGGCCGGCGCGATCTGCCCAAGCGCCATGCCGCGGATGACCAGGGTCAGCGTCTGCGTCCCGGCGATGCCGCCCATGCTCGCCACGATCGGCATCAGCACCGCGAGCGCCACGACCTCCGCTATGGTCTCCTCGAAGACGTTGATCACCGCTGCGGCAAGGAACGCCGTGATGAGGTTCACCCCCAGCCAGATGGCGCGGCGGCGCGCCGACCGCAGGACGGGGGTGAAGGTCTCCTCGTCGGTTTCGAGACCGGCCTGCGCCAGCAGCGTCTCGTCCGCGTCCTCGATGATGACGTCCACGACATCGTCGATGGTGATGCGGCCCGCGAGCCTCCCGTCGGGCGTCACGACCGGCGCGGACACCAGGTCCCGCTCCGCGAACATGCGGGCCACCCGGTCGTCCGGCATGTCCACCGGGACGGCCTCCGCGTCCGTGTCCATGACTTCCCGCACGGTCACCTTCGGGTCGGCCGTCAACAGCCGCGCGACGGGCAGGACGCCGACGTACGCGTCCCGGGCGTCGACCACGAAGAGTTGGTCGGTAGCCTCCGGCAGCGTGCGCCGCCGCCGCAGGTAACGCATGACCACTTCGATGCTATGCCGGGGCTGCACGGCCACGGTGTCGGTGTTCATCATGCCCCCCGCGCTGTCGTCGGGATAGGAGAGCACGACCTCGACGCGTCCCCGGTCCGCGGCGCTCATCGACTCCAGCACCTGCCGCATGAGCGTGTCGGGGAGTTGCTGCAGGATGTCCGCGAGGTCGTCGGTGTCGAGTTCGTCGGCGGCCTCGGCCAGTTCGCGGGCGTCCATCGCCTCGGCCAAATCGCCGCGCACCTCCTCGTCGAGACTGTTGAGCACCCCGCCGACGCGGCCTGGCGGGAGGAAGCCCCACAGGATGCCCCGCACCTTCGGTGGCGTCGCTTCGAGGACGTTCGCGACTTCCGCGTCGTCCATGCTCTCGAGCAGGGACCGCGTCTCGCTCGACGCGCCCTCGCCCACCGAGCGGACGATCTCCGAGAGCCCCGTTGGCGCGTCCACGGCCGCCCACGGAGGGCTTCCGGAACGGTTGGTTGTCATGCCTCGCGTGGAACCAACGGCAGAGGGAACGTGGCGACCGGCGCCGTTGGTTCCATGCGAGGTCGGTCAACCCACCCTTACGGGAGCCCTCCCGGCGGTGAGATATAACACAATCCGAGCCCCCGAGCCAACAGGCCAAAGGGGA
>VXNE01000284.1 GCA_009840715.1 Gammaproteobacteria bacterium | reverse complement strand
ACGCCCCGGGCCCTGCATTGCTCCGGGTTGGGGCAGCACACCGGTCGCCGCGTCTATCGGAATGTCCGGTTCAGAGAGTCGCCATCGGGGGGACTACAAGAGAAGGGGAATCCGATCATGCGCCATCGAAGGTTTGCGATCGCTCTATTGCTCAGTGCATTGCTACTGTCACCAACCAGCTTCGCCCAGGAGAGCGCCGGCGACGACGAAGCCATCGAAGAGATCATCGTCACCGCCCTGAAAAGGGGTACGGGCACCACGCTGCTGAACACGCCGCTCGCGGTATCCGCGATCGGCGGAAACGAGTTGGAGGATAGGGGCATCAGCTCCGCGTTCGAGGCATTCGCATTGGCCCCGGGCGTATCGGTGGCCGAGGTCGGCGGCCAGGGCGGCGGCCTGTCGATTCGCGGCGTGGCCGGCGCGCTGGGCGATACGCCCATCGGCTACTACCTTGACGACCTGCCGTTTACGCGTAACGGCCAGAACGTCGCCCCGGACCTCAACCCCTACGACCTCGACCGCATCGAGGTGTTGCGCGGGCCGCAGGGCACGCTGTTCGGCCTCGGTTCCGCGGGCGGCACTGTTCGCATCATCACCAGGCGCCCCGATCCTACCGGCTTCGAGGCCAAGGCCACGGCGGCCTGGTCGGCGACCGGGGGCGGCGGCGACAACTATCGGCTGCAGGGCGCCGTGAACGTCCCGATCCTTGAGGACAGGATCGCGTTGCGGGTGGTCGGTTCAAGCGTCGAGCAAGGCGGGTTCATCGACCGGCCGCTCGAGGACAACGACGATTTCAACGAAGACGACGACGCCTCCTGGCGGGCCAAGCTGCTGATCGAGCCGGTGGAGAATTTCTCCGCCGTTGCCAGCTACTGGCACTCGGAAAACACCACCCACAACCGTTTCGCCAACGAAGACCTGGAGCGCCGCGCCGCCCTCTTCCTGACCAATCCCCTGACCTTCGGGGCCGATTTCACGCAGCCGACCGTTTCCCGGGGCGGTGAATGGGCCGTCTCGAACAACGAGTTCGACCTGTTCGGCCTGGTGCTCGAGTACGAAGCGGATTCGTACAGGATCACGAGCAGCACCTCGTACCTGGAGTACGAGTCGCTGCAGCTCTACGACGACTTCGTGGTCGGCATTTTCAGCCTGCTGTTCGATGTGGAGACGTTCGCACAGGAGATCAACGTCGCATCGGTGCAGGAAGGCGCGTTCGACTGGGTGCTGGGCGGCATCTACCTGGAAAACGACATGTATTCCGATTCCCGGTTCGGGCTGCTGTTCCCGGGCGCGCAGGACCCTTTCTTCGTGCCCGTCGGCGGCACCGAGAGTTCCGTCGAACAGTGGGCCGTCTTCGGCGAGGTGTCCTACAACTTCTCGGAGAGCTGGGCACTGACCCTGGGCGGGCGATACGCCTCGGACGAAAGGGGATCGGTCAGCAATCTCGACCCGTCCGATACGCCGTCGGGCAAATTCGACAAGTTCACGGGCCGGGCCAACCTGGCCTGGCGGCCGACGGACGATACGCTGCTCTATTTCAACTTCGCCCAGGCCTACCGGGCCGGAGGGTTCAATACCAGGCTCGCTATCGCCACGGCGGTGGCCAACGGGGTCGAGGGAGTTCTTCCAGCCGTCGAACCGGATGAAGTGACCACCTACGAGATCGGGGCCAAGTTCGGCCTGCTGGAGGGCGACCTGGACCTGGAACTCACAGCCTATGTCCTCGACTGGAAAAACAACCAGATCTTCATGCAGTACGTCGATCGCGTGGTGAACCCAGGGGTGATCACGGCCCACAACCAGAACGCGGCGTCGGTTGACGGCAAGGGCGTGGATGTCGCCGTGAACTACCGGGGCATCGAAGGGTTGACCCTGGGCCTGACGGCCAACATCTCAGATACGGAATACGCCTCGGACGTTCCCGGCGCCGGCATCGAGAAAGGCGATGCGTTCTTTCAGGCGGCGGACCTGACGCTCTCCGCCCTGGCGGGCTACCGGCGGCCGCTCGCGCGCGGGCTGCAACTGTCGGTGCTCGGCACCGTCAGCCACATCACCGAACGCGAGGATCGTGCCCTCGCCGGAGTTTTCCGGTCGGACAAGACAACCCTGGTCAATGCCCGCGCGGGTGTCGAAGCGGACAAGTGGAGCCTCTTCGTGACGGCGGAGAACCTGTTCGACGAAGACGGCGCGGTGAGCCAGTTCGTCGCCTTCATTCCGAGCGGAGGCGAGCCGATCCGTCCGTGGCCGCGTACCATCGGCGTCGAGGTGAATGTAACGCTCTGAACACTGATCACGGCCTGCGAACAGCTGGTGCCCAAGGCCGCTGGTGCTGGTGCGGCGCACGCGCGGAGGGAAGACCATGTTCGATCTGACCGCCGATCAGGAACAGCGGGCGGTACGGCTGCACCGGGAGTCCCTGGTGGTCGACAGCCTGTCGCCGGGGCCGATCGGTTGCAGCGCGGAGATGGAGCGCTGCTACGCCGAGCGCCTGTCGCGTGGGATGCCTTTCCTGGCCGCGCGCACCGAGGTTCAGCGTCACATCGAAACCCTGCTGCTGGCGGGCAGGTACCCGGCCTGGCGCGATGCCTGGTACGACTCCGGTGTCGATGCCGGGAGTTGCACGGTCGGTGTATTCGGCCCGTATGGCAACTGGACCTATCAGCAGGCGGTGCACGATCTGGCCCTCTGGCAGCGCCGCTTCGATACGCTGGATTGGCTGGAGAAGGTGCGGGCCGCGCCTGATGTCGAGCGCATCGGGGCGGGGGGGCGCAAGGGCGTCATCCTGAATTTCCAGAACGCGCGGGCCATCGAGGAC
>VXNE01000286.1 GCA_009840715.1 Gammaproteobacteria bacterium | reverse complement strand
TCCCGAACCCGCGCCCACGCCGCCGCCCACCCCGGCGCCGGCGTGTCCCCAGCCGGCCCCGCAAACCAGCCTGCTGCCCGAGACGGACATCGTGTTCGTGCTCGATACCACCGGGAGCATGTACGGCGAGATCGAGTCCCTGAAGCGGGAACTCCACATCCTGATCCAGGTGCTCGAGCGGATGATGCCCTCGGTGGGCATCGGCGTCGTCACGTTCAACGACCGCCTGCAGCAACCTCCGGCGCGTCACCATCCCCTGCGCGGGCTCACGAACGACGACGACGCCATCCGGGACATCAACCGATTCCTGCGCTCGATCTCGGTCACGGACGCCCAGGGGCCGAACGACGACATCGCCGAGGCGGTCCTGATCGCGCTGCAGGTCGCCGTAGGTACGTCCTTTCGGGAACACGTCCAGCACCGTATAGTTATCGTCATCACCGATGCCTACGCATACGACGACGAAGTCGCGGCAACGTTGCGCCTCGCGCAAGGATTCGCCCGGGGAGAGGGTCAACGGATCTCGACGGTCCACGTTCGGGACAGCTCCGACGCGGAAGAGTATTTGCAGGCACTCGCCCAGGCGGGCGGCGGCGAGTTCGTTCCGGACCGCGGTTCGATCCTCGCGAACGTCCTGCTCGGTATCCTGTGACAGCGACAGTCGGCAAGAGAGGGACGAGATGAGCACGAGGGAAACTGGCAGCACCATCGGGCGCTCATTCTGGCGAATCGCCGTGGGTGCGATCGCGCTGGGGCTCCTGGCCACGGGTTGCGCGACGCCAAGCGTCGTCGAGAACGTGAGGTTCGACCTCGTCTCCGCCGACAATCAGACCCAGGCGCCGGACTCCCTGATGCCGCCCGGCACACGGGTGAAGATCGCCAAGGTGCGGCTCACGGATGCCCGGGGCGCATCCAGGCAACCACAGGATCCCGGGGAGATCTCGATTGAGGTCAAGGGCGGCACTTACGATTCGGAGGCGAACGAGATCGTCTTCAGTGACGACCGGGGAGAGGTGCCGCCCGAAGGGTACGAGGTGGTCGTCAGCCACCCGGACGGCGCCCGTTCCGTGCAGCGTTTCAAGGCCGACTTCGCCCTCATCCACGGCCCCGACGCCGCGGACGTTAAGTCGTTTCGCGTCACGCTGGTGTGGCGCCAGGACGGAGCCCCATACGAGATCACCGAGGGCACACCGCTGATTCCGGGGGAAGCGTACGAAATCCGCGCCGTGGTCAACGACATACACGGCCGCAAGTTCTCGTCCACGGACGAAAACTACCCGGTACCGGCGGACCGGGTCGCAATGACGCTGACCGGGTTCACACACACGGATACGGCCACCACCGGCCTCATCACCCACACCGACATGGGATCGTCCCCGGCGACATACGAGGTCGCAGCCGTGTACGACGGCGACAGGCGACATGCCGGCAACCTGTCGTTCCCTTTCGATCCCGCGATCGCCCAAGGCCCGGACCCCGAGGCGGTGGTAGGCCTGGAGATGACGGGCGGTCTCGCTGGAGCGGACCCCGTCAGCCCGGGAGCCATCGAGCAGCTCCAGGTTCGCGTGCTGGATGTCAACGGCCGGGCCTGGGTCCTCGGTCTGGAGGGCAAGGGCTCGCACGTCGACCACGAGTACCCGCTGCCGCCGTCACGCCTCGCGGTGGAGACGGAGCACGTCGAGTACACGCCGAACACCTCCCGGGTCCGGTTCAATGGGGACCCCCGCGCCATGCTCGGCCAGCAGTACCGTCTCACCGCCCGCTACGCGGACGACCCGCGGCTCACGCTCGAGCGCGTTTACGACCCGGACTTCCTCAGCATCGTTCCGCTCATGGAAGAGGACGAACTCGCCTACGAGGGGATGGCCGGCCGCGGCGGCCGGGAAGGCCGCGACGGGCAGCGGGGTTCACTGGGCAACGACAGCAGCCGTGTACTTGGGCGGGCCGGAGACGGACGCGCCGGCGGCCACGGCACCGGCGGACAGAACGGAGCACGCGGCTCGCCCGGGCCGAACCTCCGCGTAGTCGCCCGAGAGGTCCGCACCATCGACGCAAGGGATCGGCTCGTCCTGTTCGAAGTGCGAGCGCCCGGCATGCGGCCGGAGTACTACATCCGGTCGATCGACGCACCGCCCGTATCGATCGTGAGCCGGGGCGGGTCCGGCGGACCTGGCGGCGCGGGCGGCAGCGGGGGAGAAGGCGGTAACGGAGGTGACGGCTACTACTCCGGCGACGGCGGCGATGGCGGCAACGCCGGGGCGGGTGGCGACGGCGGTGACGGCGGCAACGGCGGCAGCATCAACCTGATCCTGACGACGCACGAACTCGAGAAGGTGTTCGTGCTGGACAGCCGCGGCGGCGAGGGTGGAGCCGGCGGCGAGGAGGGCCGCGCGGGGCAGCCCGGGATACCGGGCTCGGTGGATGCCTGGAGCGCCGACGACGAGCGGAACAGCAAGGACCTGCCGCCGCCGGAAGTCGGGGCATATGGCAACGAAGGCAACATCGGCTACACCGGACGGGCGGGCCACGACGGCCTGCCCGGTCTGGTGCAGCTAACGGTGGACGAAACGCAGGCGGCCGCCCTCATCCGGCGCGTGCCGCAGGATCTCCAGAACGTGGTCCTCTATTGACGACGCTTTTGCGGCTTCTCTCCCCGGCACCGTTCACGCACCCTGGCGACTTCAGCGTGCTGGATGATCCGGAGTCTCAAATCATCGATTTCGCTCTGCGAGACTGAGCCGTCACGCCCCTTCCTGACGCGCCCGTCGAGTTCATTGCCGTCGTCCTCGTAGGTTCCCATCACGCGACCGCGGGTCACCTC
>VXNE01000343.1:1955-2822 GCA_009840715.1 Gammaproteobacteria bacterium | reverse complement strand
ACCCCATACTGCCTCTTGGCGCGGGGGCTCGCTTATGTGTAAAAGACACCGCGGACATACACGGCCGCGACCCGGTTCCGCTTCGAGTCCTGACGCGCGCCGGGTAACATCGCGCCTCACCCAACCGGGGCGGACGGAGGCAACCATGGAGACGAGCGCGCGGCAGGCCGGATTCGACGAAGCGCGGCTCGGGCGCATCACGGACCACCTCCAGGAGCACTACATCGACCCCGGCAAGATCGCCGGATGCCAGGTCGTGGTGGCGCGGCACGGGCACGTCGCGTACCACGCCGCGCTCGGGCAGCGCGACCTCGAGCGAGGGCTGCCGCTTCGTGACGACACGATCTTCCGCATCTACTCGATGACGAAGCCGATCACGTCCGTCGCGCTCATGCAGCTCTACGAGCGGGGGATGTTCCAGCTCAACGACCCCGTCCACCGGGTCATTCCCGGGTGGCGCGACCACCGGGTCTACGCGGCCGGCGAAGGCGAGCGCATCGTGACCCGGCCGCCCGAGAGCCCGATGACGTTCCGCCACGTCCTCGGCCACACGGCGGGCCTTTCCTACGGCGCGACCAACCACCCCGTGGACAAGCTCTACCGCGCCGTCGGCGTACACCGCGAGCAGGGGGAGACCCTGCAGACCTTCGTCGACAAGCTGGCCGAGGTGCCGCTCCATTACACGCCCGGAAAGCGCTGGATGTACTCCTACGCCACCGACGTCTGCGGCCACCTCGTCGAGGCCCTCTCCGGCATGCCCCTCGACCGCTACTTCGCCGAGCACATCTTCGAGCCTCTCGGCATGACGGATACCGCGTTCAGCGTCCCGTCCGACAAGGTCGACCGCTTCGCGGCGAACTACGAGCG
>VXNE01000343.1:0-1945 GCA_009840715.1 Gammaproteobacteria bacterium | reverse complement strand
GTCCGGACAAGACGCTCAAGCTGCTCGACGACCCGCAGGCCAGCGCGTACCGGGCGCACCCGACCTTCTTCTCGGGCGGCGGAGGGCTGACCGGGACGACAGCGGACTACCTGCGCTTCTGCGAGATGCTGCGGCGGGGCGGCGAGCTCGACGGCGAGCGGATCCTCGGTCCCCGGACGCTCCGGCTGATGACGCGCAACCACCTCGCCGGCGGACGCGACCTCACGCAGATGGCGGAAGGAGCGTTCTCCGAGACGGCGTACGAGGGCGTGGGTTTCGGGCTCGGCTTCGCCATGACCCTGTCCGAAGTCGGCGCGGGGACGCTCGGCGCCGGCGACTTCTACTGGGGCGGCGCCGCCTCGACCATCTTCTGGGTGGACCCGGTCGAAGACCTCTCCGCCGTCTTCATGACCCAGCTCATGCCGTCCGCGACGTTCAACTTCCGCGGGCAACTCAAGAACATCATCTACTCGGCGATCGTCGACTGACGACCCAGCACACGGGAGACCATTCATGACAGAGGCAGTCCCTGGCGGGAGCGCGGACCTTGCGGCCGGTCCCGTCGTTCTCGCGAACGGCATCGAAGGTGAGTCGATTCGCGTTCCCACCGCGAACCCGACGGGCTTCCACCAGGCGATCTCGGATCCGGACGCGATGCCGGCCACGGAGATTCTCGGCATGTTGTTCCCGCCCTTTGGTCCAGAACGGTCCGACGGGCCCTGGCCGGTCGTGATCATCGTGCCCGGGAGCCTCGGCGTGGCGCCTTCGCACGTCGCCAAGGCGGACTACCTCACGGACGCCGGCATCGCGTGCTGCGTCATCGACCCGTTCGGCACGCGGGGCGTCATCTCGACCGTTGCGAATCAGGCCCAGTACACGTTCGCGGCGAGCGCCTGGGACGTGCTCGCCACCGCAAGGGTGCTCGCCGCGCGGGAGGACCTCGACGCCACCCGCATCGGCGCGCAGGGGCACAGCAGGGGCGGTGCCGCCGTGCTGTCCGCCGCGTGCATGGCGCCGTTGCTGGGCCCGGAGCGCGCGCCGTCACTGCGCGCCGTCTATGCCGCCTATCCCTGGTCGGGCATGCAGTTCGAACGGCCCTACGTGGGGGACACGATCGCGCGCTCCGTGATCGGGGAGCGCGACGAGTGGTGCCTCCCGCAGCAGGTGCAGGCCCACATGCACGCGATGCGGTTGATCGGCTGCGACGCCAGCTTCCGGCTCTTCGCCGACGCGCAGCACAGCTTCGACCGCGATACGGCGGTCGAACTCGTCCCCGACGCGTCCATCGCCCCGGGGGCGCCGACCACCTACATCCGCGACGACGGCGCGCTGGTGCACCCCCTCACCGGCCAGGCGGATCCACATTTGAGCGAACTGGACGTGATGCGCTACAGCGTGAAATCCGGGCACGGACGTCGCGGGGCGCGCATCGGCACCGCCGGAGACCAGGCCCGGGCGTTCCACGAGGACATGGTGGACTTCTGGCGAAACACACTCCTCGGAAGTCCCACGTCCGCGTGACGAACGACGCGCCCAGGGTCCGGACCTGCCTCTGGTTCGATCGCGGCGCCCTGCCCGCAGCCGAGTTCTACTGCTCGCTGCTCGCCGACAGTCGCATCGAGCGTGTCGACCGCTATCCGGAAGGCCATGAGATCGGCGAGCCCGGCACGGTGCTCTCGGTCGACTTCACGCTCGCCGGCACGCCCTACCTCGCGATCAACGGCGGCACGCATTTCACGCTGGACGAGGCGGTATCGATCCTTGTCGCCACGGAGGACCAGGCCGAGACCGACCGGTTGTGGGGAGCATTGATCGACGGCGGCGCCGAGAGCCGGTCCGGCTGGCTGACCGACCGATTTGGCCTTTCCTGGCAGATCGTTCCGAAGCGTGCGCTCGAGCTGATGCGCGGGCCGCAGAGTGGCCCGGTCTGGGCGGCCCTCCTGCC
>VXNE01000015.1 GCA_009840715.1 Gammaproteobacteria bacterium | reverse complement strand
GACCTGAACACCCACGTGGAGGAGGGCGCGGACGACATGCCGGCGCACATCAAGGGCGCCCTCACGCAGACCCACCTGTCGATTCCGGTCACCGGCGGGCGGCTGGCCCTCGGCACCTGGCAGGGCATCTTCCTGTGGGAGCATCGCCATCGGCGGGGGCGGCGGGACGTGGTGGTGAACCTGCTCGGCGGTGGGTAGTCCGCATCGAGACATGCCGTACTATTATGCATTTTTTATCAGTTAGATATATAGTCTTTCGAATGTGTAACATTACTTGTTGCATTGCGCAAAACGGCTTCCGGAGCCGCCAACGGCCCGCGTCCGCTTATGATGTGCGCCGTTCTGGCAGGCGGCGCGTCGCGCGATGAGCGGACCACTCTCGGGTATCAGGGTCGTAGATCTGGGCGAGGGTCCCGTGACGGGGCTCGCGACCATGGTCCTCGCGGACTTCGGCGCGGAGGTCGTCAAGGTAGAGCCGCCCGGCGGCGACCCGCATCGGGCGTTGCCGTCCGCGCCCATGTGGTTACGGGGCAAGGCGACGCTGACCGTGGACTTCGAGGATGCCGAACAGGTCGAGCGCCTGCGCGGGGTCATCACCGAGACGGCCGACGCGGTGGTCACGACCGTGCCGCGCGAACGCCGCGAGACACTCGGGCTCGACTACGCCAGTCTGTCGGCCACACGCCCGGACCTCGTTTACGGAACCGTCTCGGGTTTCGGGGAGGACGGGCCGTATCGCGACTACCCGGCCGTGGAGGCCGTGGTCGCGGCCAAGTATGGCCGCATGGCGAGCCTGGAGGGCATCGCCCCGCGCAAGGGCCCGTGCTACGCCGCCCTGCAGGTCGCCACGCACGCCACTTCGCAGAGCGTCGCCGCGGCGCTGCTGTCGAGCCTGCACCGGCGGGTGACCACGGGTGCGGGAGCGGAGTTCGACACTTCGCTGATGCGCGGTCTGTTGCCCTACGATGTCGGCGGCCTGCAGGTGGCCCACTTGCGCGACCGGGGCGTGCTCCCGACGCCCAAGGTGCCGACGGACCCGACGAAGACGCTCCCTCGCATCTACTACCACGGCGCCCGCACGCGCGATGGACGCTGGATCCAGTTCGGCAACCTCCTGCCGCACCTGCTCGACAACTGGTTCGCGGCGACGGGGATGCCGCGTCCCGAAGGGGGAATGCCGCCGGAGGGCAGCCCGGAACTCGAGGCGTTCCGCGACGACATGCTGCGGCACATCGCGTCCCGGGACCTTGAGGAGTGGATGGAGGTGTTCGTGGGTCACGGCGGGGTCGTGGCGCATCAGTACCAGACCACGCAGGAGGCGCTGCACGACCCGGACGTGGTGGCAAACGGCCACGCCGAGCGGGTGAACGGCGGCATACAACTCGGTCCCGTCGCGGACCTGACGCGCACGCCGGCCGTCATCGAAGCGGCATGCACGGAGACGGACTTCGACGCGGCGCTCCGGGCGACGCGCCGGACGCTGGCCCCTCCGGCGCAAGCCGGCCGCGGCCGTCCGCTCGAGGGCGTTACCGTGGTGGAGGCCGCCACCATCATCGCCGCGCCGCTGGGGGCATCGACCCTGGCCGACCTCGGGGCGCGGGTCATCAAGTTCGAGCCGCCCGGGGGTGATCCGTTCCGCGCCATGATGCACGGGACGGGCGCCGCCCGCTGCAACGCCGGCAAGGAGAGCATCTGCCTGGACCTCAAGGCGCCCGAGGCCCAGGAAGTCGCGCGCCGGCTCGTATCGCGGGCGGACGTGTTCATCCACAACTATCGTCCCGGCGTCCCCGAACGGCTCGGCATCGGTTACGAGGCGATGCGCCAGGACAATCCGGGCCTCGTATACCTCTCCGCGAACGGGTACGGACGCAAGGGTCCCGGGGCGAAGCGCCCCTCGACGCACCCGATACCGGGCGCGGCCCTCGGCGGCGTGGTGTGGCAGATGGGCGGCCTCCCGGAGGACGAAGGGCTGGATCTCGAGGCCGTGCGCGAGGTCACGCGCGCCCTGTTCCGCGCCAACGAGGTGAACCCGGACCCGAACACGTCGATGGTGGTGGCGACTGCGGCCACCCTGGGCCTCCTGGCCCGTGACCTGACCGGCGAAGGACAGCAGATCTTCGTGGACATGTTCGGAGCGAACGCGTACGGCAACTGGGACGACTTCCTTTCCTACCCCGGCAAGGCGGACCGGCCGCCCGTGGACCCGGACATCCGCGGACTCGGTCCCCGCTGCCGGCTGTACGAATGCCGGTCGGGCTGGGTGTTCCTGTACGTGCGTGACGACGACGGGTGGACACGGCTCGGCGTGGCGGACGAGCGGGCGCTAGAGGCCCGTTTCCTGACGGACGACGCGGAAACGTGGGAGACGAGGCTGTCGGCCGAGGGCATCGCGTGCGTGCGCGCGGATGGGGCCTGGCCGGCGCAGTTCCTGCTGCGCGACCCGCACGCCCGGGAGGAGGAACTCGTCGTGACGGCGCATCACGCGGAGTGGGGCGAGTACCTGCGCCACGGACCGATGGTGCGTTTCGAGCGCGGCGGACAGTACCGTGGCGCGTGCGTGGCGGGCGAACACACGGTCGAACTGCTGCGGGAGCTGGAGTACGCAGCCGCGGCCATCGACGGGCTGCTGGACGCGGGCGCGGCGGTCCAGTACGCCCGGTGAGCCTGGTTCCGTTCTCGCGGTGACGTTCCGGCTCGGCATGGCGCTGGCCGTCCTGCTGGTGCTGGCCGGCGGCATCCTGCTGCTGCGCCCTGGGCCGATGCCGGAGCCGCGGGAGCCCGATGTGCTGGCCAGCCTCGTGGCGGAGTTCGTCGGGCCGGTCG
>VXNE01000035.1 GCA_009840715.1 Gammaproteobacteria bacterium | reverse complement strand
CTCCCGAACTACCGCAACTATTGGAAGGAAGCCGGTTACGAGGAGGAGATGGCCGGCGTCGAGGCGGCCATGGTGGCGGGGGAACCGGAGCGGGTGCCCGACTGCCTGTCGGACCGCTGGCTTACCGACACCACGCTGTTCGGTTCGGCGGCGGAGGTCCGGGAAGGCATCGAGGCCTGGTTCGACGCGGGCATCAAGACGCCCATCATCGTGCCGTCGTCCGCGAACGGCGGCCAGTTCGTCGCCTTCGAGGAGTTCTTCTCCATCTGGGACTGACGGAACCTTGACGGAACACGTGCTCTGGGTCGTCCGGCACGCCAAGTCCGGTTATCCGCTGGGCGTGGGGGACTTCTCACGGCCGCTCGCACCCCGCGGCCGGCGGCAGGGCCCGCGCATGGTGGCCTGGCTCCGCAGCCGGGAAGCACGCGCCACCCTGGTCCTGACGAGCGCGGCCCGCCGGGCAGTCGACACGGCGGAACAGGTGCGCCAGGCGTTCGACCTGCCGCCTGACGCGCTCGTCGAACGCCCTGGACTCTATCTCGCGGACGCCGCCGACATGCTCGATGCGCTGCGTGCCCTTCCGGAAGACAGTGGCAATGCGGCGATCGTGGGCCACAACCCGGGGATCACGCGCTTCGTGAACCGGATGGCGGGCTACCCGGTGCTGGGCAACCTGCCGACGTTCGGCATCGCGCAGTTCACGCTGACGTCCCGGTGGGCCGATGCGGAGTTCGGCGCAGGACGTCTGGACGCCGTCGTGACGCCGGCCACCGTCGACGATGCCTGAGCGTTCTCACTGCCTGGAGATGCGGCCCACGATGGACCGAGCCGCCCGCGTCGCTTACGCTCCGCGTACCGTTTTCTCGATCTGGGGATTGCCATGACGTTTCTCATCCTGCTCGGCGTGATCGCGATCGCCTACTTCGCCTGGCGCGTCTCGGACCAGATCCCCGATGTCATCTACCGCCTCGGCGAGATCCAGCGCGATGTCGCCGAGTTGCGGCGCGCGGTGGAGGCCCAATCGCAGCCGGCGGAGGACGCCGACGACGCGGAGGACGAGGCCACGGACGACGACTGACCGGCAACGGCATGATCGACCCGCTGGCCCGGTTTGCCGAGGACCGCGCGCGAGCGCGGGACCGCGACGACGGGTGGGCGAACCTGTGTGCTGTGGCGACCGTCACTGCCGCGGGCGAACCGGCGGTCCGGGTGCTCGTCCTGCGGGAGATCGACGGCCGGCTCGGCGTCTTCGTCAACGCCACGTCGCCGAAGACCGACGAGTTCGCGAGGTCCGCGACCGTCGCGGTGATGACCTACCTGCCGACCCTGACCGTGCAGTATCGGCTGCAATGCACCCTCGAACGCATGCCTGCGGAGACCGTTCACGCCGCCTGGCAGATGCGTCCCGCGGTCCCGAAACGCATGGACTGGCTATACGCGGAGCACCGGCAGAGTTCGCCAGTCGCGGACAGGGCGGCCTTGCTGGACGCACTTGAGGCCGCGCCCCTCCCCGAGCCGCTGGTGGCGCCGGAGTCGGCGACGGGGCACTTCCTCGACCCGGTCGCGGTGGAGCGGCTGGACCTCGCCGGGGAAGGAGGAGTGCACGATCGCCGCCAATACCGCTACGAATCGCAGGGCTGGGTCGAAACGATACTGGTGCCCTGAACGGCGGGAGCCTCGCGCACGGTGGCCTGCGGTCAGGCGCTCCCGGGGCTCGCGGCGACGTCGGCATCGGCCGGCACGATGCCGACCAGGTTCTCGAAACACGTGGCCTTCGCCGTGCGCACGAAGCTCGCCACATAGTGGACGTCCCTTTCGTCCGCCCGCACGGCGGCAAACAGATTGGGCCAGACGCCGTCTTCGCCGAGGGAACGCGCGACGACGTAGCTGCGTTCGGTGTACTCGTGGAGCGCCCAGTTGGGCAGGCAGGCCACGCCGCGCCCCGTCGCGACGAGCTGCACCATCATCGTGGTCAGCTCGGCGGTCCGGGTGCCGCGCGGCTCGACACCGGCGGGGTCCAGGAAGCTGGTGAAGACATCCATCCGGGACCGGTCGACGGGATAGACGATCAGGGTCTCCCCGCCCAGGTCCTCCGGTGCCACCCACTCGCGGGAGGCCAGGCGATGGTCTACCGCCACGGCGAGTTGTGCTTCGTAGCCGAAGAGCGGCTCGTAGGCCAGGGCGGCGTCGGCGATCGGGTCGGCGGTGATGACGAGATCCAGGTCCCCGCGGGCCAGCGCCGGCAGCGGCTCGAAATGGAAGCCGCCGGAGATGTCCAGTTCCACCTCCGGCCAGTCCTCGCGGAAGGCGTTGATGGCGGGCAGGAGCCACTCGAAGCAGGAATGGCACTCGATCGCGAGGAACAGCCGTCCCGACATGCCCTCGGCGTAGCGCACGAGATCCGTCGACGCCTCCCGTACGCGGGGCAGGACCTCCTCGGCAAGGTCGAGCAGCCGCTTCCCGGCCGGCGTGAACCGGACGGGACGCGTCTTGCGGATGAATAGGGTGCATCCGAGACGGGTCTCGAGGTCCTTTAGTTGGTGGGACAGGGCGGACTGCGTGAGAAACAGCCGCTCGGCGGCCTCGACGAGGCTCCCCGTGTCACGGAGCGCGAGAAGGGTCCTGAGGTGTCGCAGGTCGAATTGGTTCATGAAATCGTCTCAGCCATTTGGCCGGTGTACAGGTCGTCACTTCATATTGTGGACCGGCCGCCGACGATGCGTCGACTGCGTCCGAAGCGCCGAGGACCGGCCCCGCACGTCGCAGTCGCCGCCCGCCCGCCCCGGAATAGAAAACCACGAGGCCCTCCCGCCGCGCGCAACGAC
>VXNE01000293.1 GCA_009840715.1 Gammaproteobacteria bacterium | reverse complement strand
GGTTTTCGTTGGCCGCCGCGTGGTAGCTGGGGGGGGCGAGGCTGCCGACCCAGCCTGTCCCGACCGGGCGCACGGTCGGCTTGATGTAGCGGATCATGTCGAAAACCGTGTCGCCGGACTCGACGTGCCCGCCCGGCGAGCCGATGAAGAGGGTGATCGGGTCGTCGCTCTCGAACGACAGCGCCAGGAGCCGCTCGGCGCTGCGTTGCGCGACGGCCTGGGTGATCTCGCCGAAGATCGTCAGCGTGCGGTTCTTGAGCAGGGTGTTCTCGAGGAAAGCGAACTGCTTCGCAAGCTCCGCGGCTTCCTCCGCGCCGTCCAGTCCGGACATCGTGTGCCTCAATTCGGGAAAGGCGGCGATGGTACCATCGCGCGCGCCTTCCGGGACGTGCCCGCGCGTCCCCTCGCGGCGTTGCCCTGTACGGAGACCTGCCCATGCCCCTGCATCCCGAGTACGAGACCATGCTTGCCCAGCTCGCCGAGGCGGGCGGGCCGAACCTGATCGACATGCCGCCGCCCGCCGCCCGCGAGATGATGCGGGCCATGCAGCCACCGGTCGACATCCCGGTGGGCAAGGTCGAGAACGTCTCCATCGAGGGCCCCGGCGGGTCGATCCTGCTGCGCATCTACACCCCGGAAGGGGACGGTCCCTTTCCGGTCACCATGATGTTCCACGGCGGCGGCTGGGTGCTCGGCGACCTCGACACCGCCGACAGCCAGAGCCGGGAACTGTGCCGGGGCACCGACAGCATCGTCGTCTCCGTGGACTATCGGCTCGCGCCCGAGCACCGTTTTCCCGCCGCGGCCGACGACTGCTACGCGGCGACGTGCTGGGCGAAGGAGAACGCGGCGTCGCTCGGCGGCGACCCAAGCCGTTTCGCCGTCGCCGGGGACAGCGCGGGGGGCAACCTCGCCGCCGTCGTCTCCCTGATGGCCCGGGACAGGAACGGCCCCGCGATCGACTTCCAGCTCCTTGTCTATCCGGTGACCGACGGTACCAGCTTCGACACCGACTCCTACCGCGACAACGCCGAGGGCTACCTCCTGACCACCGACGCCATGCACTGGTTCTGGGACCATTACACCGACCCGGCCGACCGGACGAACCCCTATGCTTCGCCAGCGCACGCGGCCGACCTGTCCGGGCTACCGCCGACGCTGGTCATGACGGCGGAGTTCGATCCCCTCCGCGACGAGGGCGAGACGTACGCCCGCATGCTCGAGGACGCCGGCAACACCGTCGAGTGCGTCCGTTTCGACGGGCTGATCCACGGCTTCTTCGCCAACGGCCCGACGATCCCGGCGGCCCGCCCGGGCATGGAGAAGGCCTGCTCCGCCCTACGCGCGGCGTTCGGCAACTGACCATGTCGAATGACGCCGTGCGCAAGGCCATCGTGATCGGGGTCGGACCCGAAGACGGTCTTGGCGGCCAGCTCTGCACGCGTTTCGCCGAGCGCGGCCATCATGTGTTCATTGGCGGGCGCACCGCGGCGAAGGTGGAAGCCCTGGCCTCGAGCATCGGCGACAACGCGACCGCGGTCGTGGCGGACGCCACCGACGAGGCGCAGGTCATCGCGCTGTTCGACGCCGCGGAGGCGGCGCCGGGCGAGCTGACCCTGGCGATCTACAACGCCGGCAACAACACCCCCGGCCGCATCGCGGAGATGGAGGCGAGCTACTTCGAGAGCTCCTGGCGGGTCGGCGCCTTCGGCGGCTTCCTGTTCGGCCGCGAGGCGGTCCGGCGCATGCGCGGGCGGGGCGGTACGCTGCTTTTCACCGGCGCCAGCGCATCGTTGCGCGGCCGGCCCAACTTCGGCGCCTTCAACGCGTCAAAGGGCGCGCTGCGGAACCTCGCGCAGGCGATGGCCAAGGAGTACGGCGAGGAAGGCATCCACGTCGGCCACGTGGTCGTGGACGGACCGATCGGCGGCGAGAAGATCAAGAAGGGGTTTCCAGAGTTCGCCGAGCGCCTTGGCGAAGACCGGATGATCGACATCGGCGGGATCGTCGACTGCTACGAATTCCTCTACAACCAGCCGCGGCGGGCGTGGTCGTTCGAGGTGGACGTGCGGACGTCGCTGGAGAATTGGTAGGGGCGCGGTCGGGCCACGCCCCTACCCGCGGGTCTCAGTCGACGCGCGCCTGCGCGCTCCCCTTGAGAACCACGTCTCCCTTCTGGTTGACGGTCTCGATGTCGAGATCGACCAGGCCATCCTCGACCTTCACGACCGTGGCGGTCGCGTCGAGCGTGTCGCCCGGCCACACCTGGTTGGTGAACCGGACGCCGTACTCCGTGAGCCGTCCGTCGCCGACGTAGTTGGTCAGCATGCGGCCGGTCATGCCCATCGTCAGCATGCCGTGGGCGAACACGGTGGGGTAGCCGGCGATTTCCTTCGTGAAGAGTTCGTCGGTGTGCACCGGGTTGTAGTCCCCCGACGCGCCGGCGTACTGGACGATCTGCGTGCGCTTCAAGTCTTCGACGACGCGCTCGGTATGGGCGTCGCCGACGTTCAGGTCTGCAGCTTTCAAAGCCATGTGTTCCTCCTTGTCCTCGCTATCCCTGGTCGACGGGACGTTCCGTCTGGACGCCCACGCCCGTCGCCGTGACGACGAGTTCCCCGTTCTGGTCGCGGTACTCGGTGACGGTCTCCGAGAACTTGAGCGTGCCGGCGCGCCGGCTCTGACGCTCCCACTTGTTGCCCGGCCGCGTGGTAGCCGTGAGCACGTCGCCGACCCGCGGATGCCGGTGGTAGACGTAGCGCTGTTCCGCGTGCAGGCCGCCCCCGCCTCCACCGCCGCCGCCTCCCCCGCTCTCGCGGACGACGCCGGTGGGCTTGCCGCCGGAGCCGAACACGGGCTCGCC
>VXNE01000597.1 GCA_009840715.1 Gammaproteobacteria bacterium | reverse complement strand
GGGGGCTCAACCCCCTTTTTTTTTTAGTTCCCGCCCGGCTCGGTAAATCCCCGCCCCGCGGTCCGGGGCGGTCGGCAGCCCTAACAGGTACACGCCGATGCTGTCCGGGTCCCGGCCCGCCTCTTCCGCCAGGCGCCGCAGGGTCGGGATGCCCTGGAGAACCTGTTCGGGATCCCGCGCGCGTGGCAGCCAGCCGTCGCCGTGGGCGACGATGCGGCGCAGGGTGTGGATGGTCTCGCCGCCGAGCAGGAGCGGGGGATGCGGCTGCTGCACGGGTTTCGGCCAGGAGAGGATCGGCTCGAAATCCACGTACTCCCCGTGGAACTCGGCCTTGACCTCGGTCCAGATCGCCTTCATGGCCTGCATCTGCTCGGCCAGACGCTTGAAGCGGGTGTCCCACTCGGTGCCGTGGTGTTCCGCTTCCTCGCGGTTCCAGCCTCCGCCCAGGCCGAACAGGAAGCGCCCCCCGGACAGGTGGTCGACGCTCGCCGCGGCCTTGGCCGCCGTGATGGTGTCGCGCTCGATGATGAGGACGATGCCCGTGCCGAGTCTGATGGTGGACGTCACCGCCGCCGCGGCGCCCAGCGCCGTGAAGGGATCGAACGTGTGGGCGTACTCCCTGGGCAGGTCGCCGCCGCCGGGCCACGGCGTGCGTCGCGAGGCGGGAATGTGCGTGTGTTCCGGGATCCAGAAGGACTCGAAGCCGCGCGCCTCGGCCTCGCGGGCGAGGTCCGGGACCGGCATGGAGTAGTCGGTGGCGAAGTTGAAGAGTCCGATGTTCATGGGGCGCTAGAGTAACATCGCGGTGCGGCGCGACTGGGGAACGTCCGGCGTCGCCTTTCGGCGCGGAGGGGAGGGACCATGGTGCAGATCAACTCGGTACTCGGGCCGATTTCGTCGGACGATCTCGGCTTCACGCTGATGCACGAACACGTCATGGTCGCCGGTCCGGCGCTCTATCGCTGGCATCCGGAACTCCTCGGCCCCGAACCGGAGGAGACGGCCATCGCGGCGCTCAAGCGGGCGAAGGCGCAGGGCATCGACACCATGGTCGACGCGACGACCTTCGATCTCGGCCGCGAACCGGAGCTCCTCGCCCGCGTGTCGCGTGCTTCCGGCGTCAACATCATCAACGTGACGGGCTGGTGGCTCGACGTGCCGCGCTGGCTGCTCGGCGTCTCGCCTAACCAGATGGCGCGGGAGTTCGTGCGCGAGATCGAGGATGGCTTCCACGGCACGGACGTCAAGGCGGGGCTCCTGAAGTGTGCGGCGGACTCCGAAGGCGTGACCCGGCGCCTCGAGGTAATGGCGCGGGCCGTCGCACGGGCGCACAACGAGACGGGCGTGCCGATCATGGTGCACTCCTATCCGACCGGGCAGGTCGGCCGCCGCCAGATCGAGATCTTCCGGGAGGAGGGCGTCGACCTCACGAAGGTGAAGATCGACCACTCGAACGACACGACGGACACCGAGTACCTCAAGTGGGTCCTCGACCAGGGCTGCTACCTGGGACTCGACCGCTATCCGGGCTTTCTCGTAAGCCCGCACATGCGCACGGTGACCCTGAAGAACCTGATCGACATGGGGTACGCGGACCAGCTCTGCCCGTCGCACGACTGCGTGTGCCTGCACATCTTCAAGGAGAACCCGGACGGCACGATGCCCGACGAACACCAGTTCAAGCGGATGAACGTCGACGAGTTCCAGTACATCCACCGCCACGTTATCCCCGATCTCCTGGAGATGGGAGTGGACGGGGCGACGGTGCGCTCGCTGTTCGTCGATAATCCGCGGCGGTTCTTCGGCGGCCGCTGACGGCCACACGGGAGTCACCTCGATGCCGGTCATAGTCCCCGTCTCGGTGGCCCTCTACGTACTCCTCCTGATCGGGATCGGGGTGTACGGGGCGACTCGCGGGAAGGGCGATGGCGACCTGTTTCGTTTCGATGCCGTGAAGGTCGCGACCGTCGTGTTCGCCGCGGTGCTCGGGGTCCTGCCGACCGAAGCGCTGAGCATTCTCTGGCTCACCCTGTTGCAGAACCACGTCGACGTCACGGCGTACCTGTTCTTCCTGATCCCGGGGCCCGTTGTCGCGGTCATTGCGGCCATCCAGGCGTTCGTGCTGGCGCGGGTCTACCAGGCGCGGCCCCTGCTGCTGGCGGCGGTCTATCTCGGCGTCTACGCGGGCACGTACGCATTCTGGCTCTCCCGGATCTTCAACCCGCCTGGCGACATCGCCCGCTATGCGGCCATCGTCCTGATCGTCGGCGGGGTGGTGATGGCGCTCTTCGCCCGTTTCGCCTGGCGCCGTCCTGCCTGACGCCGCGCGGTTCGCGGCTCTTGGGACGCGCCGGAGCAGGGGTTCTCAGATCGGGCCAGGCCCCGTACGCCCCGTGAGGATCCAGCGGATCATGGGCAGGTGCCCGCGGCCCTGGAAGACCTCGTCCTCGACGAGGTACGCGGGGGCGTTGAAGAGTCCGGCCGCGGCGAGGCTTGCCTCCAGGGTGGCGAAGGCCTCTCGGTCCGGATCGAACTCGGCCACGCCGACCTCCGTGAGAATCGCCCGGATCGCGGTGGCGTTCTCCAGGTCCAGTTCGACCTTCCAGTAACGCTCGAAGGCGCGGTCCAGGAACTCGTGCAGCGCCGCATCGGAATGCGCCCTGGCGGCGAGCATCGCCATGCCCGCCAGCGTGGAGTCGGGCGTCCGGTCCAGTTCACGGATGGTGAGTCCCTGCACCCGTGCGTACCGCGCGAGGTCCATGGCGCGATAGGCCACGCGATGGCGCTTGTGGCGCGCGCCCCGGTCGTCGCCGGCGGGGGCCGGACGCGGCGGGGAGGTCACGAGCGGGAGCCAGTCGACATCGAGG
>VXNE01000044.1 GCA_009840715.1 Gammaproteobacteria bacterium | reverse complement strand
CCGCCCACCCGCCCGCGCGGCGTACTCCCACTCCGCCTCCGCCGGCAGGCGGTAGCGGTAGCCGGTCTCGCTGGAGAGGAAGGCCAGGTATGCCCCCACGTCCTGCAGGGTGACGTTCCGAACCGGCATCTCCGGTTCGCCGGGCCACACGTCATGGCGCTGGAAGTCCGCCACGGTCGTCTCGTACACGCCGATCGCGAACGGCTGCGTCACGCGCACGTCCCGGGTAGGCCGCTCGTTGGGCGCGCCGCCCTCCCCACCCATGCGGAACGTGCCCGCCGCGACCACCACGAGTTCCGGGCCCTCCCCGCCGGACCGCAGCCGGTCCCGGAAACGCTGTCCCGCCGTCACCTCGAATCGCTGCATCACGAGGCTAAGCGTGACGCCATCCCCGTCCATGGCCAGGTTGCGCACGAGATTGCGGTAGCCCATCGCCGTCGCCCGCACCGAGAACGGTCCCGCGGGGAGTTCCATGCCGTCCTGGTAGGCGACGTCGCGAGACCCGTCCACATCCGGATACGTCACGCGGATGCGTGCGCTCGTTGGGCGAATCGAGATGCGGAGGGCGCCGAACACGCGGGCCAGCGAAACGTCGACCACGTTCCGCCCCTGCCGCACGCCGACCGTTCTCTCCGCCGGTCCGTAACCTGGCGCCGCGACACGAATGCGGTAGTCGCCCACCGGCAGTTCCACGCCCGGACGATAGTCGGGCGCGGCGTCCACCAGGGTGACCGTGGCGTTCCCCGGAACGGTCTGCACGGAGAGCGTGCCCATCGCAACCCGCTCGAGCTCGAAGGTCCTTTCCATCTCCGCGTCCGGGAACACCTCGACGGTGGCGGACTTGCTCTGCCGTCCATGGAGGGAGACCGCGACCTCGTACTGTCCCGTGGCGATTCCGTCGATGCGCACCGGGGTGACGTCGGCCAGGCGTTCCCCGTTGACCGACACGGCGGCGCCCCGCGGATTGGTGACGATCGCGAGGCTGCCGCTGGCCGGTGCGAAGGCCACCTCGACGTCCCGGCGGTCCCCGCGTTCCAGCGTGAGCCGACGCAACTCCGGGGGGTGATACGGATGTTCCAGACGCAGCACGACCGCTCCTGGCCGGACGTCGGAGACGACGATCGGTGTCGTGCCGGCCGGCTCGCCGTTCACCAGCACCGCCGCGCCTTCGGGAATGGTCCGGATGTCCACGGATGCCGTGCCGAACACCAGCCGGGGACCGACTCCGTCCGAGAGCCAGTCCACTACGGCGAGCACGACGAGGACGGCGACGACCAGCAGCCGCCGGTTCACGCGCCCCGTACCCTCCCGCACATCACCGGATGCGCCGCCGCGCGATCGGCGCCGAGCCCGGCGATCGCCCGCGGCGCCCGCTTCACGGAGCGGCCGCGGCGACGGGCTGGCCGGCCCGCCCCGGCAACAGCGCTCGCACCTTCTCGACCAGCACCATCAGGGCGGGCAGCACGAACAGGATGCCAAAGCTCGCGAAGATCAGCCCGCCAGCCAGGCTGACGACCAGCGGGATCAGAAACCTCAGGATCTCCGACTTGTCGTAGAGGAGCGGCATCAGGCCGACGACGGTGGTCACCGTGGTCAGCACGATCGGCCGGGCGCGAAGCCGTGTTGCCGCGGTGATGGCATCGCTCACGGACAGGCGTGGATCGTCGCGGCGAAAGCGGTTGTAACGGTCCAGCAGTACCAGCGAGTCGTTGATGACCACGCCCGTGACGGCGATCAGCCCGAACACCGAGGAGAGCGTCAGGTCGTAGCCGAGTATCCAGTGCAGGTACACGGCACCGGCGAACGCGAGCGGGATGCCGAGCAGCACGTAGAACGGCTGCAGGACGCTGCGAAGCTGGATGGCCACCAGCACGAAGATCAGCAGGAGGGCCGCCGGGAAGTAGATGCCGAGGCTCCTCGCGACCTTGCCCGTGTCGCGCCTGGACCCGTCGGGCAGCACACGCAGCCCCGGGTATCGCTCCCTGAGTTCCGGCAGCCAGCTTCCCTCGACGAGCCCGCCGAGTTCCCTGGAGCTGGTCATCGCCACGTTGTAGAAGCCGTCCACCGAGGCCGCCGGCAACCCGTCGATGCGCTGGCGCTGCTTGAGATCCTGGGTCTGCACGACGCGGGCGATGCTCGAGAAGGCCGCCACGTCGCCGTTCGGCAGGACGATGAGTTCGTCGTGGAGATCGCTGATTCTTGCCCGCTTCTCGAGCGGATAACGGGCCATCACCTCGATCTCTTCCTTGTGCCGCACGACCTGGTCCACCTCCGCTCCGTAGAAGCGGTCCCGCAACTGGTTCGCCAGGGCGATGGCGGTCAGTCCCGAAGCGCGCCCGGCGTCGGTCAGGTGGACCTCGTAACGCACGTTGCCGAGCTCCAGGGTGTCATCGACCTGGTAGACGAAGGGGTGGTCTCTGAACCGTTCTCGCAATTCGCTTGCCGCGGCCACCACCGCATCCTCGTCCGGGTGCAGCAGCGCATAGCCGAGGCTGGAGGCCGTGGCCGTCCGGGTCGTGGGGAATGCCAGCTTGTCCGATCCGCGCACGACGCCGATGTGGTCGATCCAGAGCTGCTTGAGTTCCTCGGCAGTGATGGCCCGCTCCGGCGGCACGTTCAGACGCAACTGAACGGAAGCGAGGTGGGGTCCCGGGTCGGGAACGTCCGCGCCCAGCATGGTCTCGACGGCCTTGTGCTGGCCGACCACCACGTTGATGGCGTTGACCCCCGTCCCGCCGGCCTCGCGATTGGCCGCCCAGCCGGCTCGGACGAGCTGCTCCGTGGCGCGCACGGTGTCGGCGAACGTCGACCCCGCGGCCATGGTCAGGTCGGCCTGCAGCTTCTGCTCGTCGAGCCGGTTGTCCGCCGTGT